>CALCHC010000001.1 GCA_937901335.1 uncultured Phascolarctobacterium sp.
AAAACTGTGGTGTAGATATTTTGGAATTTGCACCTGCAATCGAACTTCTCCTTGACGAAGAAGGCAAATGTGCAGGCGCAGTTCTCCTTGATTATGATAGCAACGAACACATTGTAGTTCGTGCTAAAACCGTAATCATGGCAACCGGCGGTGCAGGTCGCTTGCATTACCAAGGTTTCCCGACTTCCAACCACTACGGTGCAACTGCTGACGGTTTGGTAATGGCTTACCGTGCAGGCGCTCCTTTGATTTACGAAGATGCTATTCAATATCATCCCACTGGCGTAGCGTACCCCGCACAAATTTACGGTGCTCTTGTTACTGAAAAAGTACGCTCTTTGGGTGCGCAATTGATTAACAGCCAAGGCGAAGCATTTATGCATCCTTTGGAAACCCGCGACGTATCTGCGGCTTCCATCATCCGTGAATGTACTGCTCGTGGTAATGGCGTTAAAGCTCTTGACGGCGTTGCTCTGTGGCTCGATACTCCGATGATTGAAATTATCAACGGTGAAGGTACTATTGCAAAACGTTTGCCCGGTATGCTCCGTATGTATAAAAAATTCGGCATCGATATCCGCAAAGAACCTATCCTGATTTATCCCACCTTGCATTATCAAAACGGTGGCATCTTGATTGATGAAAACGCTGAAACCAAAATCAGTGGCTTGTATGTAGCAGGCGAAGCTGTTGGCGGTATTCACGGTACCAATCGCTTGATGGGTAACAGTATGCTTGATATTATCGTATTCGGTCGTATTGCAGGCATCAAAGCTGCAGAAAAAGCTAAGACTGTTGAACTTGGCAAGCTTTCTCTGGCACACGTTGCTGAATATGCAAAAGAAATGGAAGCAGCAGGAATTTCTTCCGACGTTCCTTCTCCGAAACTTTTGCCCGTTTATACCCACGGCCGTAATGCTAGATAATTAATTTTTAGAAAAACTCTTGTGTTTTTACAAGAGTAGGTGTATAACATAATAAAAAAGACAGGGGAGCTTGTATTGCAGGTCATCTCCTGTTTTATTTTTAAGCGGCAGATTGGGGGCACCACCTTATGTCGCTATAGAAAACTGTGCTGAAACGAAAGGAGATTTTCAATATGAAAATGAAAACAGCATTGACCATTGCAGGAAGTGACTGCAGTGGAGGCGCCGGTATTCAAGCTGACATTAAAACTATGACTATGAATGGTGTTTACGCAATGAGTGCTATTACAGCTCTTACTGCTCAAAACACAACCGGTGTCCGAGCAATTCAGGAATCTACACCTGAATTTTTAAAACAACAACTTGACGCCATCTTTGAGGATATCTTCCCGGATGCTGTCAAAATTGGTATGGTAGCTTCAAGCGAACTTATTTGCGTCATTGCAGACAGTTTGAAAAAATACAAAGCAACTAATATCGTCCTTGACCCTGTTATGGTAGCAACAAGCGGTTCTGCTTTGATGAAAACTGATGCAATTGAAACTCTTATCAAAGAGCTTTTACCTTTGGCTACAGTTGTTACTCCTAACATTCCTGAAGCAGAAGTTCTTTCTGGCTTAACCATTGATGATAAAGAAGCTATGGAAAAAGCTGCTAAATTTATTGGTGACACCTATAATTGTTCTGTACTGCTTAAAGGTGGTCATAGCATAAATGATGCAAATGATTTATTATATTCCGCTGGTGAAATGAATTGGTTTGAAGGCAAACGCATTGATAACCCAAACACTCACGGCACAGGTTGTACACTTTCCAGTGCCATCGCTTCTAATCTTGCAAACGGTTTTACCTTGGCAGAAGCAGTTAAAAATTCAAAGGATTATATTTCTGAAGCACTTGCTGCCCAACTTGATTTGGGTAAAGGCTCCGGTCCCATGCAACATAATTTTGGACTTAACACACGCTACGCAGAAGATAGCTCTAACTAAAACATTCTTTTCTGTGGCCGTAGTCTCAAAATTGACAAAGACTGCTCCTATTGTTAAGATTTAGTTATAAAATAGGGGGACGGTTATGGAAACCATTGTTGTTAAAATAAAAGGACTGCGTAGTGCAGCGTGCGTAAGTAGCATTGAATATAAATTGCAACAGCTTGAATATGTAGAAGCTGTTCATGTTGACTTCGTTACTTCCGAAGCGCTGATACGCTCCTTTAGAAAATTAGATATAGAGCAAATTCAAAAGGTAGTAGAAGAAAATGGCTACTCCTTAGAAATTTCAGAGAAAGCTTCCAATTTTAGAAGGGAACGTCCTAAAAAGGATAATACCATTTTATTTTCAGGAGCAGTCTTCTTTTTACTGTTGCTTCTGGAAATTGCAATTCACTTCTTAAAATACGAGCTTTCCTTGGAAATCGTGCAAGTAGCTGCCGGAGCAGAAATGTTCTTGGTGTTTGTGGCGCTTCTTTTAGCAAGAAAGCACATTGCTTTTGGCATCAAGCAACTTTCTTCTGATATTCCTTCTATGGATTCACTCCTTGCTGTAAGTAGCTTGCTGGCAATTGTTTACAGCGGTTACCAAGCAATTGGTGTACTGCAAGGCTATGCCAGTGAATACGATTTATATTGCGCTGCTTCTAGCGGAGCCATCTTCTTTACTTTGTATGGTAAAGGTAATGCTCAAAAGGCGGAGCAGCTTTTTTCAAGCACTAAGTCTGAAAGCTTTAAGCTTCCTAAAGCTACATTGCTTGTCGATGATTTAGAACATGTCATTTCCGGCAATCATCTTATCTCCGGTGATACCATCATTGTAAGAGAGGGGAGCGTTATCCCTGCAGACGGTCTTGTTCTTGACGGTTCTGCAGAAGTGGACGAGGCGGAAGTAAGTGGTTCTTCAGCCTTAATGTCCAAAGTAAAAGGTAACGAAGTTTTTGCAGAGACAGTTGTAAAAAACGGAAGTCTTAAGATAAAAGTAACTGCTACCGGTAAAAACGTAAAAGCTGTTCAATTATGGCGTTTAGCTAAACAATATGCTCAAGAACCTAAGAGCATGCAAAGACTGCGCCACACAGATAAGATTGCTGCAATCTTTTTACCTGTTGTTACCAGTATTAGTGTCATTGCAGGCCTTAGCTGGTATTTTTACAGTGGTGATGTTCATTTAGGCCTTAAGGTTCTCATTTCTGTAATGCTTGGTGCTTATCCCTGTGCTTTAGGTTATGTTCATAGTAGTGCTTTGTTATCCATAACTAAGCTTGCCAACGCACAAGGTATAATTTTTAAGAACCCTGCTGTTTTGGAAAGACTCCACAAAATTACTATGGGCGTTTTCTCCAAACAAGATGCTTCCGTCGCTAATCGTATGGATTTAGTGCAGTTGACTGCTCTTGATTTGTATGTAGAAAATGCGTTGCCTGAATTCTTACCTGACGGTAGAGTGCGAGCGGTGGTTGACTTAGAGCCTAAAGAAAAGGCAGAGCTTATACGTAGCTTACGTTGGGGTGGGGAACGCACCTTAGTTTATGGTGATAAGATTAGCGATATGCCTTTACTTGCCAGTGGTGACGTAGGAGTAGCTGTACAAAACAGTGCAGCTGATCAATTTGCACATATTTCCTTTCCTCAAGACGACCCTAAACTCATCTTAACCGCTTTGGAAATCAGCAAGAAGCTTTCTAAAATCTATAAACGCAATTCAATACTTTCTCTAACTTTTAACTTACTTTCCTTACCGCTTGCAATTGGTGCTTGGTACGCCTTTGGTGGTTTACTTTTAGAACCTTTGCTCTTGGCAGGCGTAATGCTTTTAGGTGGCGTTAGCGTCATTTTAAGCAGTAAGTTTATCTAAAAAATAACACTCTCACTTTGGAAAAGGTGGGAGTGTTTTTGTCTTTATCTAAAAACTTATTTCATCTAATTTTTAAAGTAGTTTTTTCAGAAAAATAGTGCCTGTTCGTTTGTCATAGTACTACTCATAGTGTATAATATAGGATAGAGTAATTGTGCGGACTCGTAGTTATAACTTATGTATAAAATTTGTACGGAAATAAATGAGATTAGGAGGTGTATTTTTTTTGGGAAAAATACAAAATAAAGTACAAATCATTCCCTTGGGAGGCTTAGGGGAAATTGGTAAAAATATGACTGTTTTTCGCTACGGCGATGACATCATTCTTATAGATGCAGGTTTAATGTTCCCTGAGGACGATATGTTGGGCATTGACCTTGTAATTCCTGATATAACTTACTTGATTGACAATAAAGATAAAGTAAAAGCTATCTTCTTAACCCACGGGCACGAAGACCATATTGGTGCGTTACCCTATGTCATGAAACAATTAGAAGTTCCTGTTTACGGTACTGCACTTACTTTAGGAATTTTACAAGGACGTTTGCGTGAAAATGGTGTTAGCGATGAAAACCTCGTAACCATTAAACCGGGGGATAGAATCGGAGCAGGTGCTTTCAATTTAGAATTCATCCGCGTAAACCATAGTATTCCTGACGCTGTGTCTATCGTTATTAAAACTCCCATCGGTACCATTATTCACACCGGTGACTTTAAATTTGACCAAACTCCCGTTGACGGACAAGTTACTCAATTCAACAAGTTCGCTGAATTCGGTGACGCAGGTGTGCTTGCACTCTTAGCAGATAGCACCAATGCAGAACGTCCGGGCTTTACCCAAAGTGAAAAAATGGTAGGTCAAACTTTTGATGATGAATTCCGTTACGCACGCAACCGCATCATCGTAGCAACTTTCTCTTCCAACGTACACCGCATTCAACAAGTTGTTGATAGTGCAGTGAAGTATAAACGTAAGGTTGCTGTAATCGGTCGTAGTATGATTAACGTTGTTAATATCGCTATGGAACTTGGTTATCTCAATATTCCTGAAGGCGTATTAATTGACATTGATGAAACCAACAATTACACTGCTGACCAAATTGTAATCATTACCACTGGCAGTCAAGGCGAACCTATGAGTGCTTTGACTCGTATGGCAATGAATGACCATAAAAAAGTTGGTATTATGCCCGGTGATACAGTAATTATTTCTGCAACACCTATTCCTGGTAATGAAAAGCTTGTTTCTCGTACCATCAACCATCTTTATAAATTAGGTGCAGAAGTAATTTACGAAAAATCTAATGGCGTACACGTTTCCGGTCACGCCAGCCAAGAAGAAATTAAATTGATGCACAATTTGGTGCGTCCTAAATATTTTATCCCTGTACACGGCGAATACCGTCATCTTATCAAACACGCAAACATTGCTAAAGATTTAGGTATGCCTAAAGAAAATATCGTTATCGCAGAAAACGGTAGCGTAATTGAATTGTCTAAAGAAGGCATTAATGTTGCAGGCAAGATTCAATCCGGTAAGGTGCTTGTTGACGGCTTAGGAGTAGGGGACGTTGGTAACATTGTTCTCCGCGACCGTCGACTGCTTTCTCAAGACGGTATTATGATTGTAGTTGTAACCATCGACCACGAAACCTACCAAGTAGTAAGTGGTCCTGACATCGTATCTAGAGGCTTCGTTTATGTTCGCGAAGCTGAAGACTTGATGGAAGAAGCTCGCGAAAAAGTTTTATCTGCTCTTGACCGTTGCGAAACTAATGGTGTAACTGAATGGAGCATGATTAAATCTGCTATTCGTGATTCATTAGGACGCTTCTTGTATGAAAGAACTCGTCGCCGTCCTATGATTTTACCCATCATCATGGAAATCTAATAATTTGGAGTGCTAAATTTGCAAAAGAAAACCCAGAAACCTGTAAAAAAGAATAATGGTTTAAGACGTTTGCTTGGTATTTTCCTGATGCTTAATGCATCTACCCTTGCTTACGCTTGCATAAAGAAACCTACAGAAGGTACTCTTGCCGTAATTGCACAATTTTTGAATAATTACTTAGGCAATTTCGCTATTATCGTACCGGTTATCTTATTCTTATTAGGTTTCGCAATTTTCTATTATGCAAGATTAAGCACTATTAAAAAAGAGATTAAAGCAGAAGTAAAAACTACTCTTCCTAAAACCAAAACTACTACTGAAGCTAAACCTAAAGTAAAGACTAAAACCTTTACTGTTCCTGAAGTAAAAGCTGAACCCGAAAAAGTTCAACGTAGTGTTTATGACCAAGAAGAGTTCCAAGAATTTACTGAAGGTATCCGTAAAAAAAGTACCATCCGTAAAATCTTGAACTATAACAATTCCGGTGCTTATAACAATACACAGGTTAAAGAAGAAATTCATAAAGACCCTGTGCAAGTTCCTGAATGGCAGGAAGAAAAGCAATCCGTAATCTTGCGTCCCATCATCAATTATGATAATGGCGCAAAGCCTAGAATTGTTACTAAAGATATTATTAATGATGATGTCAAAGAAGAAGTTTTACCCGATATTAAGGAAGAACCTCGTAGACCTATCATCATCAACAATTACGCTAAGAAAGATAGAGTAGAGGAACCAGTACCTGAAATTGTAGAAGAACATCCTAAGATTACTATCATTGATAGTGCAGATAATGTTCAACCTGCAACTCAAGGCAAGCTATTCAGTGAAGATACTATTAAAAAATCTTCCTACAAACTTCCGCCTTTGCAAATCTTAGATAAACCTGTTGTGACTGATCCTATTTCTTACGAAGCAGACATCATGCGTCAATGCTCCGTCTTGGAACAAACCTTGGCAGACTTCAAAGTACGAGCTAAAGTTATCGCAGTAACACGTGGTCCTTCTGTAACTCGCTTTGAACTGGAACCTGCTGCTGGCGTAAAAGTAAGCTCCGTAGTAAATTTGGCTGATGATATTGCCTTGAAGCTTGCTGCTCCCGGTGTTCGTATTGAAGCACCTATTCCCGGTAAAGCAGCTATCGGCATCGAAGTTCCCAATATTAAGAATGACCCTGTAAACTTCCGTGAAGTTGTTGATAATGATGTAGTTCGTGGTCAAGAATCCAAGCTGTGCATCGGTTTAGGTAAGGATATTAGCGGTAATATTATTCCTGCTGATTTATCCAAGATGCCTCACTTGCTTGTAGCAGGTTCTACCGGTTCTGGTAAATCTGTTTGTATTAACACCATTATCGCAGGTCTTTTATACAAAGCTCATCCTGATGATGTAAAACTCATCTTAGTAGACCCTAAAGTAGTAGAATTGTCGAACTACAATGGTATTCCTCACTTGCTTGTTCCCGTTGTAACTGATGCTAAAAAAGCAGCTTCTGCTCTTCATTGGGCTGTTGCTGAAATGGAAAGACGTTATAAAGCTTTTGCAGATAATCATGTACGTGAAATTAAAAGCTATAATGAGCAAGCAATTGAAAAAATGCCTTACATCGTAATAATCATCGATGAATTATCTGACTTGATGATGGTAGCAAAGGTTGATGTAGAAGATGCCATCCTGCGTTTGGCTCAAAAAGCTCGTGCTGCAGGTATTCATCTTATCCTCGCAACACAAAGACCTTCTGTTGATGTAATTACCGGTATTGTAAAAGCAAATATCCCTTCTAGAATCGCTTTTGCAGTATCTTCTCAAACTGACTCTCGTACCATTCTTGATATGGGTGGTGCAGAAAAACTTTTGGGTAAAGGCGATATGCTCTTCTATCCCATTGGTTATAACAAACCTGTTCGTATTCAAGGCGCCTTCGTTAGTGACGGCGAGCTGAACAGAATTGTTGACTTTATCGTAAAACAATCTATTCCTGTAGAATACAAGGAAGAAGTAACTACCCAAGTTTTGGAATGTGATGCTAAAGAGAACGCATCTGCTGATGACGGAACTGGTCAAATGGTAGATGATGAACTTTTTGAAGACGCATTGCGACTTGTTCTCGATATGGGACAAGCTTCCTCATCCATGCTGCAACGTCGTTTCCGTATTGGTTACACTCGTGCTGCACGTTTGGTTGATACCATGGAAGAGCTTGGTATTGTAGGACAATCTGTAGGTAGTAAACCTAGAGAAGTAATTTTAAGTAGACAAGAAATCGAAGATAGATTTTTAAGCAAAGAGTAAGGGGGATATAAAATGGATAGTGTTGGTAAAATTTTATACGAAGCAAGAGCAGCTAAAGGTATAACCCTTCTCGATGCTGAAAAAGCTACAAGCATTCGTGCTTCTTACTTGGATGCTTTAGAACAAGATGATTATGCAAAAATGCCTGAAGAAGTGTTTATCAAAGGCATCATTCGTAATTACGGTAACTATTTAGGCTTAAATGGTCCTGAATTAGTTGATATGTATAAAGCTCAAAGAATTGGTACTGTTGTTGAAAATGTTAAGAGTAAAGGTATTCGTGAAGTAGATAGTGTTAGAATGAATATTTCTCTTAAACAACATAGAAGTGCTGGTAGTGGCATTTCTGCTTATCAAGGACCTGATAATAAAAAAAGCATTGCTAAGCAAATCTTTGCTGGTGCGTTTTGTGTTGTAATTCTTGTTGCAGGCTATTTTGGTGTACCTAAAGTAATGGAATTATTGCACTCCAACAAAGAAGCTGCTCCTGCAGCTATTGTTGTAACTCCTGTAGCAGAAGAAGCTAAAAAAGAAGCTGCTCCTGTAGCACCTGTAGTAGAAAAAGTAAATGTGGAAATGACTGCTTATGGTGATTGCTGGCTTGAAGTTAAAGCAGATGGCAAGGATATTTTTGAAGGCATGTTGAAAGCGAAGGATGTAAAATTCTTCGAAGCAGATGAAAAGCTCGTTGTTAAATATGGCAACGTTGGTGTTATGGAAGTAAAGGTTAATGGTGAGCCTGTAAGCATGCAAGGCGAACAAGGTGTTGCCATTAAAACCTACACTAAATAAATTCGGAGATAGCTTATGAAAAAGTTTTTACCGATTTCTAAAGAAGAAATCGTTGAACGTGGTTGGGATCAAATTGACTTTTTATTTGTCAGTGGCGACGCTTATGTAGACCATCCTTCCTTTGGCCCTGCAGTAATTTGTAGAGTATTGGAAGCTCAAGGCTACAGAGTTGCTTTGTTGTGCCAACCTGATTGGACTAAACCTTATAACTTTGGTGCTCTTGGTAAACCTCGCTTGGGTGTTATGATTTCCGGTGGTAACTTGGATTCTATGCTGTGCCATTACACTGCAGCCAAAAAACCTCGCACCACTGATAAATACACTCCCGGTGGTGAAATGGGCAAGCGCCCTGACCATGCTACCATGGTTTATGCTCAACAAGTTAAAAAATTATGGCCTGATATGCCTGTAATCATTGGTGGTATTGAAGCAAGCTTGCGACGTTTCGTACATTTTGATTACTGGGAAAATAAACTGCTTCCTTCTATCTTAGAAAGCAGTGGGGCAGATTTACTTGTTTATGGTATGGGTGAGAAGCAAGTAGTAGAAATTGCAGATTACTTGGCTGGTGGTGCTTCTTTAGAAGATATGCACTACATTCGTGGTACTGCGTACTGCTCTAAAAACTTACCTGAACTCCCTGAAGAAGAAATTGTTGAACTTCCTTCTTTAGCTGAAATCAAAAATGATAAAGCACTTTTTGCTAAAGCTTACAATTTGCAAAGTAAGGAACAAGATCCTTTCTATGGCAAGACTGTAGTACAAAAAGGCGTTAAGAAATATATCATCCAAAATCCTTCTACTTTCCCCTTGGAACAAGAAGAAATGGATGCAATCTACGATTTAGATTATATGCACGACTGCCATCCGTCCTATAAAGCTTACGGTGGTATTGCAGCTTTGGAAGAAGTACAGTTTAGTATTGTAAGCTGTCGTGGCTGCTTCGGTAGCTGCTCCTTCTGCGCAATTCATGCACATCAAGGACGTATCATCCAAGCTCGTAGTCATGAATCTATTTTACGTGAAGCAAAGATTATTTCTCAGCTTCCCGGTTTTAAAGGATATATTCACGACGTTGGTGGTCCTACTGCAAACTTCCGTCATCCTTCCTGTGCTAAACAATTGAAGGTAGGCGTGTGCAAGGACAGACAATGTTTGTTCCCCAATCCTTGTCCCAACATTAACGCTGACCACAGCGATTATATTTCCTTGCTTCGTAAAGTACGCGCACTTCCCGGAATTAAAAAAGTTTTCATTCGCAGTGGTATTCGTTTTGACTACCTCTTAGCAGATAAAAACTTGAATTTCTTGGACGAGCTGTGCCGTTTCCACGTTAGCGGTCAATTAAAGATTGCTCCTGAACATGTGGCACCGCCTGTTTTAGAAAAGATGGGTAAGCCCGGCAAAGAAGTTTACACTCGCTTTATGCGTTTGTTCGATAAAAAGAATAAGGAAATTGGTTTGCCCCAATTCCTCGTTCCGTATTTCATTTCCAGTCATCCCGGTTGTACTTTGAATAATGCAGTAGAGTTGGCAGAGTTCTTGCGTGATATTAAACATCATCCGCAACAAGTTCAAGACTTTATTCCGACTCCCGGTAGTGCTTCTACTGCAATGTATTATTCTGGCATTGACCCGGAAACTGGTAAAAGCGTTTTCGTTGCCCGCAACCCTCACGATAAAGCAATGCAACGTGCTTTAATGCAATACCGCAATCCCAGCAATAGACAACTTGTTTTAGAAGCGTTGCAAAAAGCTAATCGTATGGATTTAGTTGGTAGCGGTCCTAAATGCTTAATCTATGTTGATGATAAAAAACAAGGCAAGCGTTTTGGTAATAGACCTACTAATGGTAAACCCACCGGTGGTAAAGCTACTGGTAACAAACCTGCTGGAGCTAAAGGAAGCTTTGGCAAAGCTGGCAATAATAAACCCTTTGATAAATTCGATAAGAAAACAAGTGGTAAAAATACAACTCGTAAACATAAATAACGGAGGATTTAATGTTTCGTAAAATTTTCGCTACACTGCTTATGTTAGCAACATTTTTTGTTGCAGCCTGCGGCGAGCAAACCGAAACAAAAGTTAATAAAAATCTTGTAGTTTATTCTCAGCTTGACCAAGCGTTCACTGATGAACTTCTCAAAACTTATGGTCAAAGCTCTAAGAATATTTCTATATCCGCTATTTACGAGTTAAAGCAAGGAGGTGCTGCTCCAGACATTGTTTTGGCAAATAGCACCGTACTGCAAAATTTACACTTAGAAGGTAAATTTCAAGGCATAATCTCCAGTGCGGGGGATAGGATTCCTCGCCAATTTAAAGATATTGATGGTCATTGGTATGGAGTTTTTTACGACCCTGCAGTATTTTTGGTGAATCAACAATTCGCAAGAACCGTTGGTCAAGAAAAATTACAAAGCTGGTCAGACCTTGCTCGTCTTACAGATGCACATATCTCTGTAGAAAATCTTACCAACAGCTACAGTACAATTGCTTTTATGAGTTCATTCGCTTCTAAAATGGGTGAAGAAGTTTTTCTAAACTATATGCGTAGCGTTAACGGCTTCATCAATCAATATGCAAAATTTCCTTTCACACCAGTACGTATGGCTGCAGTAGGTGATGCAGACGTTGCAATTACTAGACAAAGCTATGTCTCCAAGTATTTGGAAAACAACTTTCCCGCTTATGTAATCGTTCCTAAAGAGGGAACTCCTGCGGAATTGTTTGGTATTGCAGTTTATAAGGAATGTAAGTATAAAAAAGAAGCAACTGATTTCATCAACTGGATTATTGCTGATGAAGTTGTAAAGACATTGTCCCAAAAAATTGATACAGGCTATATGTTCCTTTTACCTAATGGAATGAATGGAGCGCTAGCCAATACTGATAATTTATGGTTGAACACAAAATACCAAACTGCAGAACAGCAAGAAGCGCTTGCTCTGCGTTGGTTACAAACCGTTCGTTTTAGTGATAAAAATTAGGAGGAACATAATGAAATTAGGTATGGTAAGCCTTGGTTGCCCCAAAAACTTGGTGGATTCCGAGGTTATGCTTGGCATAATTCGTGATAAAAATTTAGAAATTACCAATGATCCTTCCGAAGCAGATATTATCATTGTTAATACCTGTGGCTTCATTGAAAGTGCTAAGGAAGAATCTATCAATACTATTTTGCAAATGGCAGAATATAAAGAAGAAGGTAACTGCAAATATTTATTGGTTACCGGTTGCTTAGGTCAACGTTATGCTGATGAACTTTTTGCAGAATTGACTGAAGTAGATGCTATTGTTGGTAAAGATAGCTTTACCGATATTGGTATGGTAATTGATGAAGTAATGGCAGGTAAACGTTTGGTTCATTTGGAAAAAGGCGCTCCCTTAACAAATCAACCGCGTATGCTCACTACTCCCAATTACATGGCTTACTTAAAAATTGCAGAAGGCTGCGACAACTGCTGCTCCTACTGCGCAATTCCGCAAATCTGCGGACCTTACACAAGCCGTCCTTATGAAGAAGTAATCGCTGAAGCTAAAGAATTGGCTGCAAGTGGCATCAAAGAAATCATTGTTGTAGCACAAGATACTACTCGTTATGGTGAAGACCTGTACGGTAAATTGATGCTTCCTCAATTATTGAAAGATTTGAATGAATTGGATGGGGTAGAGTGGATTCGCGTAATGTACTTATATCCCAACAACTTCAATGATGAATTAATCGAAGCATTCGCAACCTTAGACAAGGTTTGCAAATACATCGATATTCCTTTGCAACACGCAAGTGATACTCTGCTTAGCAGCATGAACCGCTACGATACTAAAGCAGAAGTAGAAGCATTGCTCACCAAATTGCGTGCGCGCATCCCTGAAATCGTAATTAGAACTACTTTCATCGTAGGTTTCCCCGGTGAAACTGATGAAGACTTTGAAATCTTAAAAGACTTTGTAACTGCACAACGCTTCGAAAACGCAGGCGTGTTCCAATATTCTCAAGAAGAAGGTACTGTAGCAGGTGCAATGCCTAACCAAATTCCTGATGAAATCAAAGAAAACCGTTACCATGAATTGATGGCACTGCAAGCAGAAATCTCTGAAGAACTCCATCAAGAAATGGAAGATAAAGAACTGACCGTTGTTATCGAAGGTTTTGACGAAGAAAACCCGGAACTTGGTGCTGCCCGTTCCTATCGTGAAGCACCTGAAATCGACGGTAACATTTTCGTAGAAAACGCTGGTGACTTGAACATCGGTGATTTTGTAAAAGTTCGCATTCTGCAAGGTTTTACCTACGAAATGGTGGCAGAAAGGGTATAATCCCAAGGAGTCAGTAAAATGATTGTTGAAGTTATCAATACAGGCACAGAACTTCTTTTAGGCGAAATCCTTAATACAAACTTCCAATATCTTTCCAGACATCTGAACAACAGAGGTTTTGATGTGTTGTATCAGACTACTGTTGGTGATAACGAGCGTCGCATGGAGCAGGTAATTCACAATGCTATGAGCCGCGCTGATATGATTATCACAACTGGTGGTTTAGGACCAACACGTGGTGACATTACTAAAGATATTGTCATGAAGGCTTGTAATGTTGAAGGCTATTTAGACCAAGAGGTTTTAAATAAAATCAACGCCTTTTTTGCAAAAAGAAAAACCTGCAAGGCATCTAATAATGACAAGCAGGCAATAGTTCCTATTGGTGCAACTGTATTGAATAATGAGGTTGGTACTGCTCCTGGATTATGGCTTGAGCATAACGATAAAATCTTTATCATGCTTCCTGGTCCACCTTCCGAGTTGATGCACGTATGTGAAAAGCAGCTGTGGCCTTTGTTAGACAATAAATTTGCAGGGCAGGGGATAATCCTTTCTCGCGTACTGCATTTAAGAGGCATAGGTGAATCTACCGTTGCTGAACTTATTGACGATTTAATCGTAAAACAAACCAATCCTACTTTGGCAATTTACGCTCGTCGCGGTGAAATCATCATCAGAATTACTGCAAAGGCAGTTGATGCTACTGCAGCAACAGTAATGTTAGATGAGGGAGAAGCTGCGTTACGTGAGCGTTTAGAGAAATATATTTATGGTGTTGATGACGAAACCCTTGCTTCTTATTTAGGCAAGAAACTTCTCAAACAGCACAAAACAATTTCCTTTGCAGAATCCTGTACAGGTGGCTTAGCAAGTAATCTTGTTACAGATATTGCAGGTAGCTCAGAATACCTTATTGGCTCTATAGTAACCTACACAAACGAAGCTAAACATAATTTACTTAAAGTAAAGGAAGAAACCTTAAATGCCTACGGAGCAGTAAGTGAAGAAACTGCTTTAGAAATGGCACAGGGTGTTCGCAAGCTGTTTGGTAGCGATTTTGGGGTAGGGATTACAGGCAATGCTGGCCCTGGTGGCAGTGAAGGTAAACCAGTTGGTTTAGTTTATATTGCCATAGCTACACCTGATGAAGTATACTGTAAGGAATTTAACTTTACTTCTACCAGAATAGAAAATAAACTGCGAATCGCGCTTACAGCGATATCTATGGTTATTGATAAATTAAGTGAATAAAATGTTGGAGGAAAATATTTAATGACGACTAATCAAAAAGAAATGTTTGGTGAACTTTTACTTGATAAAAAAATTGTTGCTGCCTTGACCGACATGGGCTTTGAAGAACCTTCTCCCATTCAAGCTGCTGCAATTCCCTTTGTTTTGGAAGGTCATGACGTAATTGCTCAAGCACAAACCGGTACCGGCAAAACCGCTGCTTTTGGTATTCCCTTGGTACAAAGCATTACCGATCATCGTCACATCCAAGCTTTGATTATGACCCCGACCCGCGAACTTGCAATTCAAGTTGCTGAAGAAATCAGCAAAATTGGTCGCACTACTCGCATCAAAGCACTGCCTGTATACGGTGGTCAACCTATCGAACGCCAAATCAAAGCGTTGAAAAACAATGTACAAATCGTAATTGGTACTCCTGGTCGTTTGATTGACCATATCAACCGTAGAACTATTAAACTTGACCATATTAAATTCTTGGTATTGGACGAAGCTGACGAAATGTTGGATATGGGCTTTGTTGACGATATGGAAGAAATTATGCGTAACCTTCCTGATGACCGTCAAACCTTGCTCTTCTCTGCAACCATGCCTCGCCCGATTTTGAGCTTGACTAAAAAATATATGAAAGCTCCTAAAAACGTAGCAGTTAGCAAAGAAGAATTGACCGTTCCTCTGATTGAACAATACTACTACGAAACCAAAGATAAGATTGAAGGCTTGTGCCGTTTGCTTGACGCAGAAGTTGATGGCAAATTGATTATCTTCTGCCGTACTAAAAAAGGCGTAGATGATTTGGCTATTGCTCTTTCTAGCCGTGGTTATTTGGTAGAAGGCTTGCATGGTGACTTGAGCCAAACCCAACGTGACCGCGTAATGAAAAAATTCCGTGAAGGTACTGCCGAAGTACTTATTGCTACTGACGTTGCTGCTCGTGGTATCGATATCGACAACATTACTCACGTAATCAACTTCGATATTCCTCAAGATCCTGAAAGCTATGTTCACCGCATTGGTCGTACCGGTCGTGCAGGTAACACCGGCGTAGCAATGACTTTCATCACTCCGCGTGAATTCCGTCAATTGAAATTAATCGAACGCATTGTTCACACTAAAATTCAACGCCGTCAACTGCCCACCGCAGCTAACGTAATTGAACGTCAACGTGAACAAATCATCAGCAAAATGCAAACCGTTCTGGAAATCAACCAATTTAAAGATTACCTGAGCATTGCTGAAAGCCTCCTTGATGACTATTCTGCTGAAGATGTTGTAGCTGCTGCAATCAAATTGATGCAAGAAGGCAACAAAGCTTTGGAAGCAACCCAAGAAGACGACATCATCGCTGCAGAACTCCAAAACACCGGTGGTCGTCCTGGTATGGTTCGTTTGTTCTTTAACGTAGGTCGTGCACAACGCATCAGCGTAAAAGATATTATCAGTACCGTTGCTATCGAATCCGATATTCCGGCTCGTGACATCGGTAAAATTGACATCTACGATAAATTCACCTTCGTAGAAATCCCCGAAGACGTTGCGGAAAAAGTTCTGGGCGCAATGCACAGAAACACCATCCGTGGCTATAAATTAAATGTAGAACCTGCACGTGTACGCAAATAAAATTTACGACATTGTAGAGGAATAATAATGAGTGAAATTTTAGGAAACCTTAAGGGTATTCGTAACTCTGTTATTGAAGAACTGAAAACTTTATATGATATGAAGCTGACCTCTGGTCAGCTTCTTTCTGCGGAATTGGCACTTAAGCTGGCTGACATTACTGACTTCATCAACCGCGAAATTTCCGTTTACATTACTCGTAGCGGTCAAATTATCAAGGTAGTAGTTGGCAGTAATGAAACTGTAGAACTTCCTGCTGTAGAGGGTAGGAGGGGCAGTAGCCGTTTGAGTGGTATTCGTTGCGTACATACTCACCCCAGTGGAGCACCTGCTTTGAGCGGTGTAGATATCTCTGCATTGAAGTCTAATCGCTTCGACTGCATGGTTGCCATTGGCGTAACATCTCCTTATTATGCTGAATCCACTTTAGGCTTCGGTATGATTGTTGGTATTGACGAAAACGAACAGTTCATCGTAGAAAACTATGGTCCCTTGACCATGGCAGATGCTGAAAACATCTATTTCCCAAACCTTGTTAATACTGTTGAACGCATCCTTGATAAACAAACCAGCAGTACTTCTTTAGCACAAGCTCAAGAACGTGCAGTTTTAGTAGGAATGGAGTATAACGGTATGCTCAATACCTTAGGTTGGACTATTGAAGACTCTGTAGAAGAATTGAAGCAACTGGCAGATACTGCAGGTGCTCAAGTAGTAGCAAGATTCCTTCAAAAGCGTCCTAAACCGGATCCTGCTTTCTTTATCGGCAAGGGTAAGGTACAAGAGCTTGCTTTGTTCGTACAACAAGAAAACGTAGACTTGTGCATCTTTGACGACGAACTTTCTCCTGCGCAACAACGTAATATCGAACAAGCTATGGGTATTCGCGTTTTAGACCGTACTGCGCTTATTCTTGATATTTTCGCACAACGTGCACGCACTAATGAAGGTAAGCTTCAAGTTGAATTAGCTCAGCTTCAATATAATCTGCCTCGCATTATGGGCAAAGGCTTGAGCCTGTCCCGTCTTGGTGGTGGTATTGGTACTCGTGGTCCTGGTGAAACCAAACTGGAAGTTGACCGCAGACGTATCCGCGACCGTATTGCCTATATTAAAGAATGTATCGGCAAAGTTAAAAGTGTTCGCACTTTGCATAGAGCAAGCCGTAATAAGGCTTCCGTGCCCACTGTAAGCTTGGTAGGGTATACCAACGCAGGTAAATCTACCTTGCTCAACACTTTGACCAACTCCGATATTTACGCTAAAGACCAACTCTTTGCAACACTTGATCCTACAACTCGTCAGCTTGACTTGCCTGATAAGCAACAAGCTATTTTAACTGACACTGTAGGCTTCATCCAACGTTTGCCTCACCAATTGGTAGCAGCTTTCCAATCTACTTTGGAAGAAGTTATCGAGGCAGATGTACTGCTTCACGTTATTGACGTAAGCCATGAGCTTTATAAAGAGCAAAGCAACGCAGTTTATCACGTTTTAGAACAAATCGGTGCTAAAGATAAAACCATCATCACCGTTTACAACAAAATTGATAAACTTCCCGAAGATTCTGCTTTGCCTGCACGTTTAGCTCAAGAAGAAAACAGTGTTTGCATTAGTGCCAAAGCTGGCTTGAACTTAGACAAACTGCTGGAAATGATTGCAGAAAACTTAAAGCTGAAAGCAGTAGAGGAGTACTTCCTGATTCCTTACAGCGAGTCTGCAGTTGCTGCAAAGCTCCACAGTGTTGGTACTGTTCTTGAACAAGAATATTTGGCAGAAGGTACTCGATTAAAAGTTCGTTTAGATGCTAACCAACTGGGCGAATTTGAAAAATATCTTAGCAAAGGTGAATAACATTGATAGATTTTAAAGCAATCGAAGCAGCTGCTTTAGCTGATGTGGCAGCACACAGCGCAGAACTGGAAGAAGCAGCACTTTTTAATACAAACAAAGTAATCAACGCTTTCCGTAATAATATGGTTTCTGACTTCTATCTGAAACCTACCACTGGTTACGCTTATTCCGACGTTGGTCGTGAAAAGCTTGACCTTATCTATGCAGAACTCTTCAAAGCAGAGGCTGCTCTTGTTCGTTCTCAATTCGTTTCCGGCACTCACGCTCTTGCTGTTGCTCTCTTGGGCAACCTGAAAGCAGGGGATGAGCTTATTGCTGTAACCGGTGCTCCTTATGACACCATGCAAACCATTATTGGTTATCCTGTAAAAACTGAAGGCTCTTTGGTAGATATGGGCGTAACCTACAAAGAAATCCCTATGAGTGGCGACCACGCAGATCTTGAAGCAATCAAAGCTACAGTAACTGATAAGACCACTATGATTCACATTCAACGTTCCTGTGGTTATAGCTCTGTTCGTAAAACCATTACCGTTGAAGAAATTGGTCGCATTTGCCAAGTTGCAAAAGCAATCAATCCTAATGTAATTTGCTTTGTTGATAACTGCTACGGTGAATTCATCGAAAAACAAGAACCTACCGAAGTGGGCGCTGACCTTATCGCAGGCTCCTTAATTAAAAACTTAGGCGGTGGCTTTGCTCCCACTGGCGGTTATATCGTAGGTAGAGCGGATTTAGTAGAAAAATCATCCTATCGTTTAACTTGCCCTGGTTTGGGTGGTGAAATGGGTGCTACTTTAGGCGATACCGCTCGCGAATTCTATCAAGGCTTATTTATGGCTCCGCACATTGTACTCCAAGCAGTTAAGACTGCAATCTTCGCAGCTTCTGTATTCAAACAATTGGGCTACGATGTAAAACCTTTGCCTGAAGAAAAACGTAGTGATATTATCCAAGCAATCACTTTAGAGAGTAGGGAACGTCTGTGCAACTTCTGTGTTGCAATTCAAAGTAACTCTCCTGTAGATGCTCACGTTGAACCTGTACCGTCTCCGCTTCCTGGTTATCAAGACGAAATCATCATGGCAGCAGGTACCTTCGTACAAGGTGCTTCCATCGAACTTAGCGCAGATGGTCCGTGCCGTGAACCCTTTAACGTATACTTCCAAGGCGGCTTAACTTTTGAACATGGTCGCTTGGCAATTATGGCAGCTGCTGAAAAAGTAGGGGCTAAATAAAAATCATATATAAAAATTTAAACCTCTTATTGCAAAATTCGCAGTAAGAGGTTATTTTTTACGCCATTTTTGCCAATATGACATCATTTTAATTTTATAATTATGTTGAATTTAGAAGAAAAACAATAAAAAACAGGAAAGCTTTATAAAAAAGCCTTCCTGTAAATTTACATAATATATTTAAATTTTGATTATAACATTCTAAATACGGAGATAACCTTGCCAATTACTTGGATGTTATCAGTACCGAGAATAGGTTCATATTTATCATTTTCCGGTTGCAAACGAATACGTCTTAATTCACGGAAATAACGTTTACAAGTAGTTTCTTCGCCATCAATAAGAGCAATAACGATATCACCGTTGTTAGCAAAGTTTTGTTTACGAGCAATGATGTAGTCGCCATCAAGAATACCAGCGTTAATCATACTATCACCGGTAACAGAAAGCATAAACACATCTTCATCGCAACCAATCAAATCTCTGGGGATAGGATAGGTTTCTTCAACGTTTTCTACAGCCAAGATAGGAACACCAGCAGTGACTTTACCAACTAAAGGAACAGGAACTACTTGTTTATTACGCCATGCATCATTTTGAGAAATAAGATCCAATGCACGAGGTTTAGCTGCGTCACGCAACAAGAAACCAAATTGTTCCAAGTTCTTCAAATGATTATGAACACTAGCACTAGAAGATAGACCTACTGCAACACCAATCTCTCTTACAGAAGGGGGATAACCTTTCATGCTAATAAATTCACGTACAAAGTTTAATATAGCTCTTTGTCTTTCGGACAACATATCTTCTGTATAGTTACCGTCAAAATCAGGCGGCAATGCTTTACGTCTACCCATTATATAACCCTCCAATCATTTGTTCGCACAGTTCGTTAAATAAATTTTAACAAATTAGAACGAAAGTGTCAAACAATTGTTTTCTATATTAGGGAAGTGTTTCTAAATAATTCTTTTATGTCCGATAATATATATTATGTCTAAAATAAATCGTTTATAAGCGTTTTTAAAAACCTTCCTAA
>CALCHC010000002.1 GCA_937901335.1 uncultured Phascolarctobacterium sp.
TACATCTCTCGCTACCTCGCTACGGCTTGCACCAACCGCCGTTTCTCTAAAAGCTTAGCCTTGCAAAAGACCTTTCCTTCATAGCATTTACAGTATTTTGTTACCTATACATCTTATCAACATCTACCTATATATGTCAATATTTTTTACAGAAGCGTATTGATATTCCTGCAACGCTCAAACGCGACGCTCCTTTTAGTTTGAAAATATCACAGCTCATTATTCGCCTCCTAGTTTTTTGTAAAATAGCATTTTGGACAGCTCAGCATTCGCTTTGTGATATTTTCTTTAATCTAGGTCGCTGCTTATTTCGAATTGTCACTTGTAATATTAGAAAAATTTTAATTTAAATAGGTTGTTAAAATGAGAATAATATATCTTTTGATATTATATAGTTTAATAAGTATAGCTTTTCTTTGGTTAGGCAAATACGGTGTTATTCGCAAAAAGGTTGCGATGATTTCCGCAATTGCTTCGCTAGTGTGTGGTGGTGCGTTGCTTGCGATGGCGGTGCTTCCTGGCAATAGCTTTTATGGCGAGACGATTACTAGTGGTAAAGTTGCTGATGGCAAGAAGCTTGTGGCGTTAACATTTGATGATGGGCCGTACCCTCCGTTTACACAAAACTTGTTGACAGTTTTAGAAGAGAAGCAGGTAAAGGCAACATTTTTTGTTGTGGGAAATAATGCTTCTAAATATCCGGAAGTTGTGCGTCAAGTAGCAGGGCAAGGTCACGAGGTTGCCTTACACGCTGGTGAACATAAAGATTTCTTAAAGTTGAACAGTTCAGAGCTTGCGGGAAATATATCTTCCGGTAAAAAAGTGTTGGAAGAATTGATTGGTAAGCCTGTAAAATATATGCGTCCTCCACACGGCTTTAGGGATTGGGCAGTAATGGAAGCTGCGTCTGACGCAGGACTAAAGGTTGTCAATTGGAGCGTTATTCCTCGCGATTGGACAAACCCCGGTGCTAAAGAGATTGCAGACCGAGTGTGCAAGGACGTTTTCCCTGGAGCAATAGTTTTACTGCATGATGGGGACGCACCTAGTCAAACTGCAAGTCGTGCGCAAACAGTAGAAGCGACAGCGCTTATTATTGACGAGCTTCGCAAACAAGGATATAATTTTGTAACAGTTAGTCAATTGTTAGAGAGGTAAAAGAAATGAAACTTATCGTTGGTTTGGGAAATATTGGTAAAGAGTACGAGAACACTCGTCATAATATTGGTTTTATGGTTGTTGATGAACTTGCAAAACGTTGGGGCGTAAGCTTTAACCGCACCGATAAAAACGCTATGTTCGCAGAACATCGTGCGCCGGAAAAAATTATGCTCATTAAACCTACCACTTATATGAACCTGAGTGGTATTGCTGTTGGCGCTTACGCTAATTACTATAATCTTGGCAATGAAGAAATCGCTGTTATCCAAGACGATCTTGATTTGCCAGTTGGTCAATTGCGTATTCGTAAAAAAGGTAGTGCAGGTGGTCACAATGGTATTAAATCCATTCAAGAACATCTTGGTACTGACGAATTCCCTCGTTTTAAAATTGGCATTAGCCATCCCGGTCGTAACGGTAAAGCAGTTGTTAGTCATGTGTTGAAAGCTTTTTCCGGCGAAGAAAAAGCTGCTATCGAAGAAGCTGTTAAGAAAATGGCAGATGCTTTGGAACGTTGGGTTAAAGAAGACATCGATGCTGTTATGAACGAATACAACAAAAAGCCTGCTAAACCGAAAAAAGAAAAAGCACCTAAAACTGAAGAAGGTGCTGAGGTAAAAGCAGAAGCTAAAGTTGAAGAAAAAGAAGCATAATAAAAGAGCACTTCACGAAATGTGAAGTGCTCTAATTTTTTATCCTAAGAAATATTTACGAAGGTCTTCTACTGTTTCAAGATAAATATCTGCACCAGCTTCGGAAAGTTCTGCGTAATCGCCGAAGCCGTAGCCAACGCCAATGCACTTGATACCATTAGCGTGAGCAGCGAGAACGTCCATGGATTTATCGCCTATAAGTACGGTAACAGCCTTGTCTTCTTCGGTAACGATGTTCCATTTTTCCAAAGAGAGGGCAACAACTTGAGCTTTGTCATCCATACTACCATCAAGGGTTGCACCGGTGATGGTTTCTAAATAAGGTTGGAAACCAAATTTTTCAGCAATGGGTACTGCGAAAAATTCCGGTTTAGCGGTGCACATACCAGTTCTAAAACCTGCTGCTTGCAAATCACGGCAAAGCTCTACCATTCCGGGGTAAGCTTTGTTTTCTGCCCAACCTACTTCAGTGTAGCGTTTGCGATAAACTTCCAGAGCAGTTTGAACTTCGTCCGGGGTAGAGTTGTAGAATTTAACCATACTGCCACGCAAAGGCGGGCCAATGAATTTTTTGAGTTCGTTCAAATCAGGTTCATCAATTCCGATAGCACGGAGAGCAAGTTGCATGCTTTTAGTAATGCCTTCGGAAGAATCAGTTAAAGTTCCGTCTAAATCGAAAAGAATATTTTTGAACATATCTATACTCCTTAGAGAAAATTTGCCTAAACAACAAAAACATTATAACATAGAAGTATTGAAAGTGATACAATGAGAATATTGAGGGGGTAAAACCATGACTATAAAATTATTTAACGATAATGTAATGCTTAAAATTTGTAAAGCAACTGTTCTTGCCTGTGAGGAAAGGGACGGCAAGTTTTTCGTAGAGCTTGACCAAACCGTAATATTTCCCGAAGGCGGAGGACAGTTAAGCGATAGAGGTAAGATTAACGACGTAAACGTACTGCACGCTTGCGAAAAAGACGGTCGCCTTTGGCACGAATGTGATGCGCCGCTGGAAGTTGGTGCAGAAGTAGAAGTAACCTTGGATTGGGCAGTGCGTCTCGATAGAATGCAACAACATTGTGGGGAGCATATTCTTTCTTTCGTGTGCTGGAAGCTTTTTGATTCCAATAACATTGGTTTCCATATGAACGAAGATACTGTGACTGTAGATTTAGATAAAGCTTTGAGCGAAGAAGAACTTTTGCAAGTGGAGCAAGAGTCTAACGCAATCATTTGGGAAAATCGTCCCATTACCGTTTTGAATTTGGAAAGTGAAGAAGCGGCGAAGCTTCCCATGCGCAAGTTTAATGCTAATTTGCAAGGCATTCTGCGCATTGTTGCAGTAGAAAATGCTGATGTTTGCACTTGCTGCGGTACTCATCCTCCTGTTACAGGTATGGTTGGATGCTTGAAGATTATGCGTGCGGAACGTCGTAAACAAGGTCAACGTTTAGAAATCTTATGCGGTTCTCGCGCAATGGCTGAATACGCTAAACAAAATCGCATTTTGCGTGACTTGGCAACGGACCTTTCTGCTAAAGTTGATGAAGTGCCTGAACGTTACGCTAAGATGAAAGAAGAAATGGCAAATCTTAACGAAGCTTTAAAAGAAAAGACTGCTAAGCTTTTGGATATTGAAATTCAAGAAGTTTTAGCGAAAGCAGAAACTCGTGCTGATGGCGCGAAGCTTATGCATTTAGTTTTAGATGATGCTAAAAATGGCAAGAACCTTTTGCCCAGAGTTGGTGCTTTGGAAAATACTGTAAGTGTAATTTTGGCAGTACAACCGGAGCGTATTAGCTATTTTGTTGCTCTTGGTAAAAATACTGCAGGCGACTGCCGCGCCTACATTAAACTGCTCAACGATACTTTTGGCGGCCGCGGTGGCGGTAAGCCTGATGGAGCCCAAGGCGGCACAGATTTTTGCCCTAATTGGCAAGAAAAGCTGGACGAAGTTCTCGCCCAGCTTAAAGAGTTATAAGAAAGAGTATTGGATAAAATTCACTGCGATTGCAGCAAGCACGCAGACCATAACGGGGAACCGTTTCCACGCTAAAAGTGCTGCGGTCAACGCACCGACAATGCCGATAAGAGGATTTGCTCCGTCAACGAAAAATACGCCGGGGAAAATCAAAGAGGCAATGGCGGTAAAAGGAATGAGCCTTAAAAACTTTTCGGTGCGCGCTCCAAAACGCATCTTGTCGATGATGATGGAGGGAAGCATACGCGGAAGATAAGTTACTACGGTCATACCAAAAATTAAAAGTAAATATTCAGTGTTATTCATCAGCGGGTTCCTCCTTCTTGCCGTCAAGGTCAACGGTGAAAACGCCGATGAAGGCACATACTAACGTGGAGATAATCAACGCCCAACTGCCGGGCATAAGTTTGGAAAGCACAGTGTTGCAAACGGCGGTTAGGATTACCAAAAGTCCTAAGCGGAAGTTGTTGGTAAGATTAGGAACTAACAAGCCGATGAACATGGCGTAAAGAGCAATGCCCAAGCTAGCGGTGATGATTGTCGGTAAAAAGTCCGAGGCGATAGCGCCAATAAAAGTTCCCACGTTCCAAGAGGTGTACATAACGCAGTTCATGCCAATGAAATATGCGATTGTGCACCTTTCTTCTTTTTCTGTGGTGAAAAGTGCAAATGATTCGTCGGTAACACCAAAGCCTGCAATCAACTTTTGTGTTAAAGTGGAGTGCTTAATGCGTTCGAAAACGCAGGTGCTCATGATTAAATGTCTAAAGTTTAAAAGGAAGGTTGCTAAAACCATTGCGATAATGCTTGCACCTTGCTCGTACATACCTACTGCCATCATTTGGCTTGCCCCTGCGAAAACGCTCAGAGACATACCGCAGGTTTGAGCAACAGTAAAGCCAGCCTGTCTTGCCATAATGGCGAAGGCAATGCCAACGGGGACAAAGCCCAAGATTACAGGAATGGCGGAACGCATACCGCTGATGAATTCAGCTTTGAAGTTAGAAGTAGACATCAGCTTACAGCTCCGGAATCATTGCGATAAGTTTATCGATTTCTT
>CALCHC010000003.1 GCA_937901335.1 uncultured Phascolarctobacterium sp.
CTTTGCAGAACTGGTTAACTTGACTAAAGAAGGCGTGCTTTCCAGCAAACTGGCTAAAAAAGTATTTGCTGAAATGCTCAAAGAAGACAAAGCTCCGAAAGCTCTCGTAAAAGAACTTGGCTTGGAACAAGTAAGCGATGAAGGTGCAATCATGAAATTGGTTGAAGAAACCATCGCTGAAAATCCGCAATCCGTTGCTGACTTCAAAGCTGGTAAAGATCGTGCAATTGGCTTCCTCGTTGGTCAAATCATGAAAAAATCCAAAGGTAAAGCTAACCCTGGTATGGTTCAATCCATGCTTAAAGAAAAACTCCAATAAGATAAAACTTGCCAGTGAGCAAAATGCTCACTGGCTTTTTTATTTCTATGTAGTGTTTTACTTGATGTCTGTTCAAAAAAACTACAATTGCCTTTTTTCTTTGGTGTGATTATGGTACAATTACTCTGTGAGATTAGCTTTAAGATTCCAAGTGATTTTTCTGCTTGAAAGGAAGTGTAATAAATGGGTGGATTCTTCGGTGCATTTTCCAGCACCAATTGTAAATATGATGTATTTTTTGGTACTGACTATCATTCACATTTAGGAACTAAACTTGGTGGTTTGGTATTTTTCGATGAGGCTAAAGGTTACCAACGCCAAATTCATACCATTGAAAATACACCGTTCCGTTCTAAATTCGAAAAAGATTTGGAAACAATGAATGGTAACATTGGTATGGGTTGTATTTCTGATACTGATCCGCAACCGCTTCTGGTACGTAGTCATCTTGGTCTTTTTGCTATAACTACAGTTTCCCTCATTAACAATGCAGAGGAGCTGGTTGAAAAGATTTTCATCAAAGCTGGTCATCAATTTATGTTGAATGCAACTGGCAAAGTTAATACTACCGAATTAATCGCAAAACTGATTAATCAATGTGATAATATTGTCGATGGCATACGTTATGCACAAGAAGTTATTGATGGTTCTTGTACAATTATGATAATGACACCGGATTCTCTTATTGTTGCTCGTGATAAAGTTGGTAGATTGCCGATTATTATTGGTAAGAAAGATACTGGCTATTGTGCTTGCATAGAATCTTTTGCTTGTCAAAAACTTGGTTATGAATTGAACTATAACATGGGTCCAGGTGAAATCATTAAGATTGATGGCAATGGTATTGAACAATTATCTAAGCCTGGTGATAAGATGAAGGTTTGCGCATTTATGTGGACTTACTACGGCTATCCTAACTCCAATTATGAAGGCGTAAGTGTCGAAGTAATGCGTTGTAAGAATGGTGAAATCATGGCAAGGGATGAAGACTTAATGGATGGCATTCCTGATGTTGATTATGTAGCTGGCGTTCCTGATTCCGGTGTGCCCCATGCTATTGGTTATGCTCACGAGTCTGGTAAACCTTTTGCTCGTCCGTTCATTAAATATACCCCGACTTGGGCGCGTTCTTTCACTCCGTCTAATCAAGAAATGCGTAACTTGATTGCAGAAATGAAACAAATTCCTGTGCCGGAAATCATTGAAGATAAGAAGCTGCTTCTTGTTGACGATTCTATCGTGCGTGGTACCCAACTGCGTGAAACTGTAGATTTCCTGTATAAATCCGGTGCTAAAGAAGTGCATATGCGTTCTGCATGCCCGCCGATTATGTTCCCTTGTAAATATTTGAACTTCTCTCGTGGTAATTCTGAAATGGAACTTATTGCACGTAGAGTTATTCATGAAAAAGAAGGCGACGAAGGCAAAAAATATATTGCTGAATATTCAGATTGCAAAACTGAAAGAGGCAAATGCTTGTTAAAAACAATCTGTGAAGAAATGGGCTTTGATTCTCTTGGTTATCAAAGTTTAGAAGGTCTTCTCGAAGCTATTGGCCTTGATCGTGATAAGGTTTGCACTTATTGCTGGACTGGCGAAGAGTAATATAATTATATAGTTGATGTAGATTGTCCGTATTGTGGCGAAAGCTGCAATACGGACTTTTTGTCTATGTAGTTAAAATTTATTGTTCGGAAAATGTGAAATGTTTGTGCATATATTGACATTTATAGGCTTAAAAAAATATAATATCAACGTGAAATTTAAAATTTACCGAACGATGCCACGCTGTACAAAGAGGTTGCGTTCGGAAATGATAAATGTGTAATTGAAAGCTCTTAGAAAAATAGGAAGGTGAAAAAATGAAAGTATCTACTGAAGATGTAAAGTACATCGCTCAACTTTCTCGTTTAAATGTTCCGGAAGCTGACTTAGAAGAATCTACTGAACAATTCAATCAAATTTTAGGTTACGCTGATATTTTGCAAAAACTTGATACTACCGGTATCGAACCTACTCCTTACGTATTGCCTGTGCGTAACGTTTTTCGTGAAGACGTTGCTAAAGAAGGTGTAAGCCACGCAGCTGCACTGAGCAATGCACCCGCAGTTGAAAACGACGGTTTTAAAGTACCGCGCGTAATTGAGTAAGGAGGGAGCTAACTATGAAACTTTATGAACTTACTGCTCACGAGTTGCACGACAAATTGGTAAACAAAGAACTTAGCTCCGTTGAACTTACTAATGCGCTTTATGAACGCATTGATGAAGTTGAAGATAAAGTAAATGCTTATGTTACCTTAGATAAAGAAAACGCCTTGGCACAAGCTGCTAAAGTAGATGCTAAGATTGCTGCAGGTGAAAAGATGGCTACTTTGGCAGGCATTCCTGGTGCAATTAAAGACAACATTTCCACTCTTGGTTTGCGTACTACTTGTTCTTCCAAAATGTTGGAAAACTTTATTCCTGTTTATGACGCTCACGTAATTGAAAAGCTGCGTGCAGATGAAACTATCTTCCTTGGCAAAACCAATATGGACGAATTTGCCATGGGTTCCACAAATAAAAGTTCTTTCTTCGGTGCTACTCATAACCCGTGGAACTTGGAACGTGTACCGGGTGGTTCTTCCGGTGGTAGTGCTGCTGCCATTGCTGCAGGCGAAGCGATTTGGACTTTGGGTTCTGATACCGGTGGTTCTATTCGTCAACCTGCTTCCTTTAATGGTTGCGTAGGTATTAAACCGACTTATGGTCGCGTATCCCGTTATGGTTGTGTAGCCTTTGCTTCTTCCCTTGACCAAATTGGTCCTATTACTAAAGATGTGACTGACGCTGCTATCGTACTCAATACCATTTGCGGCAAGGACGAACACGATGCAACTTCTTTAGATGTAGAAGTGCCCGATTTTACCAAAGCATTAGTTGCTGATGTAAAAGGCTTGCGTATTGGTTTGCCTAAAGAATATTTTGGCGAAGGTATTGATCCGAAAGTTAAAGCTGAAATCGACAAAGCAGTTAAAAAATATCAAGAGCTTGGCGCAGAAATCGTAGAAGTTAGCTTGCCCCATACTGAATATGCAGTAGTTACTTACTACATCATTGCTCCGGCAGAAGCAAGTGCAAACTTGGCACGTTTTGATGGTGTGCGTTATGGTTATCGTAATATGGAAGCTAAATCTGCGCCGGAAATGGTTACCATGAGCAGAACAGAAGGCTTTGGTGCAGAAGTTCGTCGTCGTATTATGCTTGGTACTTATGTTTTGAGCAGTGGTTATTACGATGCTTACTATAAGAAAGCAATGCAAGTACGTACCCTCATTCGTCGCGACTTTGAAGAAGCTTTCCAAAAGTGTGATGTGCTTTTGACTCCTACTTCCCCCGTAGTTGCTTATCCTATTGATGGTAAAATGGATCCGCTTTCCATTTACATGCTTGACGTAACCACCATTCCTGTTAATATGGCAGGCTTGCCTGGTATTTCCATCCCCTGTGGTTTCGCAGATGGTATGCCTGTTGGTATGCAACTTGTTGGTAAAATATTGGACGAAGAAACCATTTTGCGTGCTGCTTATACTTTTGAACAAGCAACTGGTTATCATAAAGTGTTTGCACCGTTGGGAGGTAAAGCATAATGACTAAATATATTACTGTTATTGGTCTTGAAGTTCACGCAGAACTGAAAACTAAATCTAAAGCTTTTTGCTCCTGCTCCACTGAGTTTGGGGGTAAACCTAATACTCACGTGTGTCCGGTGTGCTTGGGTATGCCCGGTGCACTGCCTGTTTTAAATAAACAAGTAGTAGAATTTGCAATTCGTGCTGGTTTGGCTTTGAACTGTGAAGTCAAACCTTATAATAAATTTGACCGTAAAAACTATTTTTATCCTGACCTTTCTAAAAACTATCAAATCTCCCAATTTGATAAACCTATTTGCGAACACGGTCATATCGACATTAACCTTGATGGTGTAGAAAAACGCATTGGTATTACTCGTATTCATATGGAAGAAGACGCTGGCAAGTTGAATCATAATGGCGATAACATCAGCAATTCTGATTCTTCTTCTGTTGACTACAACCGTGCAGGCGTTCCGTTAATTGAAATTGTTTCTGAACCGGATATGCGTAGCAGTGAAGAAGCTCGTGCTTATTTGGAAAATTTGAAGGCAATTTTGGAATACAACGATGTTTGCGATTGCAAGATGCAAGAAGGTAGCTTGCGTTGTGACGCAAATATTTCCATTATGCCTGAAGGTGCTACTGAATTTGGCACTCGTACAGAAATTAAAAACCTTAACTCTTTCCGTGCATTAGTTCGCGCTATTGACTACGAAGTTGAACGTCAAAAAGAAGTGCTTGAAAAAGGCGGACAAGTTGTACAAGAAACACGCACTTGGGATGAAGCTAATGGCGTGACTAAATCTATGCGTAGCAAGGAAGAAGCTCACGACTACCGTTACTTTGAAGAACCTGACCTTGTTCCCGTAGATTTGGACGAAGCGTGGATTGAACGCGTACGTGCAGAATTGCCGGAACTTCCTGCTCAAAGACAAGCTCGTTTGATGGAACAATATGGCTTGCCTAAATATGATGCTTCCATTATCGTAGCAACTAAAACTATGGCAGAATACTTTGACGAAGCAGTTAAAACTGCTCAAGACGCTAAAGGTGTTTCCAACTGGCTTTTGGGTGATGTGTCTGCCTACTTGAACAACGAAGGTATTACTATTTCTGAATTTAAAGTAACTCCTGCTCATTTGGCAGAATTGGTTAACTTGACTAAAGAGGGTGTGC
>CALCHC010000004.1 GCA_937901335.1 uncultured Phascolarctobacterium sp.
TACTTGTCTAATTTCATTTTGCTCATTACTTGATACACGCACATAACCATAAATTTTTGACATCTTTATATCTCCTTTAATTATTTAGTTTGGACAATATGTATTTTAAAAACACCAAACTATTTTTAAAGGTCTAAGACGCAAAAAAGCTCACCACTTGCAATTGCAAGTAGTGAGCTTTTATTATTTTATTTATTCTTTTATCAAGTACGCTCTGCAAGGTGAACCATCTAATTTTGCAAGGTTAAGCGGTGCTGCGTTTAAGAAGTATGTGCCATTAGGAACATCTTTTAAAACGATACCTTCTAAGAGAACCACATTAGCAGAAAGTAAAATTTTGTGTACTTCCATAGGAGCATCAACTGGTCCGATGGATAAGCCTTCGTTGCCAATAAGCTTGATACCACATTCTGCAAATACTTTGGCAGCTTCTGTAGTAACAGTTACGTTTCCACCAATAAGGATACGTTCAAAAGCATTGTGCTCTTTAGCTTCCTGCATAATTACTTCTGCATCTTTGGAAGTAAGTTCCCCATCTCTATGAGTTACGTAACAAGTACCAACAAAATATTCTAAAGGGATTTGTTCAACGGTGTTACCATCATTCAAAAAATGATAAGGTGCGTCGATATGAGTACCATTATGCACGCACATTGATAAGGTTGACATATTATAAACATCACCATTATCAATGGAAACTACCTTTTCAGCAGTAGGATGAGGGTCGCCAGGATATACGTTGCAGGAAAATACCTCTTGAGAAATGTCTATGATTTTCATTTTGCAAGCATTTCTTTCGCACTAAGGTAAGCTTCGTAAGTCCAACCCTTTTCCAGCATTTTAGCAAGCACTTTGCCAGTATTGTAGGCATCGTCATAAGCGGTATGAGCCAAGCCGTCAGCTGTAACTTCCATCTCAGTAATGGCAGTTTTGAGACCAGGAGTATTCTCTTCCCCACGCCACAATTTGTAAGCTTCTGCAAGGTCAAGGTAATCTGCTTCTAAAACAGGGTTATCTAATTTGTGACGGCTACAACCTTCAGCAAGTACCTTGTAATCAGAATCACCCCACGCTACGAAAAGAGTTTTGCCAGCTTCGTACATTGCAGACATTTTTTCCAGCATCGCAGGGAAAGTGATTGCCTTCTTCATATCTGCATCAGTAATCATGCAAAAATCCATTGCGTCTTTAGCATGTTTAGGGAAAAAGTGCGGTTTAACAAAGCTTTGCAGCTTGCCACATTCATTGAGATTTTCATCTAACTTTACTGCGCCAATCTCAATGATTTCCGCAAAGAAATTTCTGGGACGACCTACAGGACGTTTATAAAAGGTAAATTCAAAATCTACTACTAAGTAATTCATAGATTAAAATTAGCCGTTAACGTGTTCGGTGATGATGGTGTCCAATGCGCCGATGATTGCTTTGGGATCAGCTTCGCATTTTTCAGCCATTTTCAAAACCAAGCTAGCCATCAAGTGCATAACGTGTTGGTCAGTTACTTCATGGAAAGCAAAAACGGTGCTGCCGTCTCTATCTACAAAGTAGCCAATGCCACTGTCAATGCTGTGTGCTTCGTTAAAGGTTTTGAAACCAGCGTTAATTAATTCTACTCTTTCATTATTCATTGTAAGTTACCTCCAAAATTTTATGTAAATATAATTTAATCTTATTCAGCTTCCAAGTAAGCTTTTTGTTCTTCGGTAAGCACGTCGATGCCAGCACCCATTGCTTGCAATTTCAGTGCTGCGATTTCAGTGTTCAGTTCTTCCGGAAGAACGTAGAGTTCATTCTTCAATTCGCCTTTATGTTCAAGAACATATTTCATTGCGAGGAATTGCATTGCAAAGGACAAGTCCATAACTTCGATGGGATGACCGTCGCCACAAGCAAGGTTTACCAAACGACCTTCACCCAAAAGGTTCAGTTTGCGACCGTCTGCCATGGTGTAGGTCATGATGTTTTTACGAACTTCGTAAGGAGCAACAACGGAAAGTTCTTCCAAATGATTTTTGTTTACTTCTACGTCGAAGTGACCTGCGTTGGAAAGAATTACGCCGTCTTTCATAACTGCCATATGTTCTTTAGTGATTACGTCTTTGCAACCGGTTACAGTTACGAAGATATCACCATGTTTAGCAGCTTCAATCATAGGCATTACACGGAAACCGTCAAATACTGCTTCAATACCTTTGATGGGATCAATTTCAGTAACGATTACGTTTGCGCCCAAGCCTTTAGCACGCATAGCAACACCTTTACCGCACCATCCGTATCCTGCTACAACAACATTTTTACCTGCAACAATAAGGTTAGTTGTTCTGTTTTCACCATCCCATACGGACTGACCT
>CALCHC010000005.1 GCA_937901335.1 uncultured Phascolarctobacterium sp.
TATCACCTCTGAAGAAGCACAAGAAGCAATGGAAACCATCCTTGCTGCTAACGTAATTGAAACTAACGGCGGTGACTTGGTAGAAATCGTGGAAGCACGCATGCGTGTAACCCAAGTTACTATTTTGAAGTAACCTCATAACAATAAGCCCCGCTCACAATTTCGTGAACGGGGCTTTTAATACATACTCTTAATATTCTTCTTCACAGCAACTATGACAGTCATGGTCACAGCAAGCACAATTTGGGAACTGTGCATCATCGTAGTCTATGCCATTTTTGTCATAATAATCTTTCAGCGCAACCTTGATAGCTTCTTCCGCCAAAACGGAACAGTGAATCTTATGTACCGGCAAACCGTCCAGTGCCTCCACCACAGCCTTATTGGTAACGCTCATAACTTCGTCAAGCTTCTTACCTTTGATTAATTCAGTTGCCATGGAACTTGCCGCAATGGCACTGCCACAACCAAAGGTTTCAAACTTAACGTCACTTACTCTATCATCATCAATCTTCAAGTAGATTTTCATGATGTCACCGCATTTTGCGTTGCCTACTTCGCCAACGCCATCTGCATTTTCCATAGAACCAATGTTACGAGGATTACGGAAATGATCCATTACTTTTTCGCTATATAAAGCCATAATTACACCTCACTTCAAAATGAATTCTCTTTTACCTTTAAGTAAATCGCCCCACAGCGGAGAGATACTGCGCAAGTACGCGACAACCTCTGCTACAGCTTCGATAATATAATCAATTTCTTCTTCAGTGTTTTCTTCGGAAAGGGATAAACGCAAGGAACCATGCGCCACATCGTGCACCCTGCCAATGGCAAGTAGTACGTGACTGGGGTCAAGTGAACCAGAAGTGCACGCAGAACCGGAGGAAGCATACACGCCTTTATCGTCAAGCAAGAGAAGCATCGCTTCACCTTCAATCCCTTCAAAACAGAAGCTTACGTTATTAGGCAAACGCTTCACCGCATCACCATTCAGTGCAGAATGAGGAATCTTTGCCAAGCCGGCAACCAACCTGTCACGAAGCTTGGTAAGCTTTTGGGCGTTAACATCAAGATTTGCACAAGCTTCTTCCAAAGCCGCAGCCATGCCCATAATCGCAGGAATATTTTCTGTTCCGGCACGCTTGCCTCGTTCTTGAGCACCACCTTCGATTAAGTTCACCAGGAAAATTCCCTTGCGTGCGTAAAGAACGCCAATACCTTTCGGTCCGTGGAACTTATGTGCAGAAAGGGAAAGCATATCAATATTTTGTGCCTTCACGTCAATGTGCAAGTGACCTGCAGCTTGCACTGCGTCAGTGTGAAACAACACACCCAGCTCCTTACACACTGCACCAATCTCTGCAATAGGTTGAATGGTGCCAATCTCATTGTTAGCAAACATAATGGTTACCAAGCAAGTATCAGGGCGAATCGCCTTGCGAACTTCCTCAGCAGTTACAAGACCGTTTTCGTGCACATCAAGCAAGGTAATTTCAAAACCTTCTTTAGCAAGCTTATCCAAAGTGTGGAGCACAGCGTGATGTTCGAAAGCAGTAGAAACTATGTGCTTCTTACCTTTGCGTGCACCCATCCAAGCTGCGGAAAGTATCGCTTGGTTATCTGCTTCACTGCCACCGGAAGTAAAAGTAATTTCTCGCGGTTCACAGTTTAAAAGTTTTGCAATCCTTGCACGAGCATCGGTTAAAGCTTCATTAGCACGTTGCCCAACGGAATGTAGGCTTGACGGATTACCATATTCCTCCGCCATGTACGGCAGCATAGCCTCAATGGCAGTCTTGCTCATTTTAGTGGTTGCTGCATTATCAACATATATTTTCATAACAAGAACCTCGCTATAAATTTCATCAAGAGCTTCAAAAACTAACTACTAGTTCTTTGCTCAATTATATTCTATTTTAAGTTATCCCACTAAGTCAATATGCTTTCCTTTTGTTTTACAAACAGTTCATAAAAACGAATAGCCCCCTGCCAAAATGACAAGGAGCTAAATTTTTCGTTATATTATTTTTGGAAAGCTTACGCCAGTTCGTCAGCCAAAGCTTCGATTTGAGCTAAACTTTCTTCATTTAAAGCAGACATAATTTTTACTTCTGTTTCTGCAAAAGTAAGACCTTTGGATTTTTCAAACAAGCCTTTCATAACTTTGGTTGCCATAGGTGCCCAGCTACCATTTTCAATGAAAGCAACTGTCCTGTTTTGGAAGCTGCGTTCTGTCAAATGATTGATGTAGGTACGCATGTAGGGGAAGATGCTTGCGTTGTAGGTAGTAGTAGCCAAAACAAGCTTGGAATATTTGAAAGCATCACTAATAGCAGCGTGCATATCGTCTCTTGCTAAATCGTATACCTTCACTGCGCAACCTTTAGCTTTCAACTTATCTACCAAAAGTTCCACAGCCTTTTTGGTATTGCCATAAATAGAAGTATAGGCAATTACAACGCCTTCCTCTTCAACTGCATAGGTAGACCAAGTATTGTAAAGGTCAAGGTAATAATCCAAGTTATCGTTCAGCAGAGGACCATGCAAGGGGCAAATAGTTTGAATGTCCAAATTAGCCGCCTTTTTCAAAACAGCTTGCACAGGCATACCGTACTTGCCAACGATGCCAATGTAGTAACGTCTTGCTTCATCTGCCCAAGCTTCTTCAACATCAAGAGCACCAAATTTGCCAAAACCATCTGCAGAAAACAGCACTTTATCTTTGGTATCGTAAGCCATGATTACTTCCGGCCAATGCACCATTTGTGCAGTAACGAAAGCTAAAGTATGCTCACCAAGTTCTAAAGTAGAGCCTTCTTTAACAACAACACGCTTTTCTGCAAAGTCAGTGCCAAAAAAGTTTTTCATCATCTCAAAAGCCAAGCCTGAAGCAACAATCTTAGCATCAGGATAAGCCTTAGCAAAATTAAAAATGTTTGCAGAATGGTCAGGCTCCATGTGCAGTACAACTAAATAATCAGGAGTTCTGTCACCAAGGGCAGCTTTAATGTTCACAAGCCATTCATCTAAGAAATTAACATCGACAGTGTCCATAATGGCAATCTTTTCGTCGATAATAGCGTAAGAATTATAGGAGATACCGTTGGGCACAACGTATTGCCCTTCAAACAAATCAATCTTGTGGTCATTCACACCAATATATTTAATAGAATCAGAAATGTACATAGGCCACCTCCAGTTTTCATAGTTTTGTTATAGTAATTTTAGCATAGTGCTTTTAAGTAAGTCTATACAAAATTTACCGTCATCAAGACAAACAAAAACTCCCTGCTGAAATGAATCAACAGGGAGTAAATTATAATTTTTTATTCGTTCGCTATTATTCCCATTCGATGGTTGCGGACGGTTTCGGACTCATATCATAGCAAACGCGGTTAACGTTTTTAACTTCAGCCAAGATACGGTCAGTGATTTTCAGCAGGATGGGCCAATCAAGTTGTTCGATGGTTGCAGTCATAGCGTCAACAGTGTTTACGGCACGGATGATTACAGGCCATTCGAAGGAACGAGCGTTGTCACGAACACCTACGGATTTAAAGTCAGGAACAACGGTGAAGTATTGCCATACGGTTTTGTCCAAACCAGCTTTAGCAAATTCTTCACGGAGGATTGCGTCAGCTTCACGAACTGCTTCCAGACGGTCACGAGTGATTGCACCAAGGCAACGAACGCCGAGGCCAGGACCCGGGAACGGTTGACGATATACCATGTGGTCAGGCAAGCCAAGTTCTACGCCGCAAGCGCGAACTTCGTCTTTGAACAATTGACGCAAGGGTTCAACCAATTCAAATTGCAGGTCTTCAGGAAGACCACCAACATTGTGGTGAGATTTAACAACTTTAGCAGTTTTGGTGCCGCTTTCTGCGATATCAGGATAGATGGTGCCTTGACCGAGGAAGTCAACGCCTTCAACTTTGCGAGCTTCTTCTTCGAATACACGAATGAATTCTTCGCCGATGATTTTGCGTTTTTGTTCGGGGTCAGCAACGCCTTCCAATTTAGTCAAGAAGCGTTCGGTAGCATCAACATAAACCAAGTTTGCATTCAATTGGTTTTTGAATACTTCTACTACGCTTTCAGATTCGCCTTTACGCATCAAACCATGGTTTACGTGTACGCAAATCAGGTTATCGCCAATAGCTTTGAGGAGCAACGCAGCTACTACAGAGCTGTCTACACCGCCAGAGAGAGCCAACAATACTTTTTTATCGCCAACTTGTTTTTTAACCAATTCGATTTGGTCATGAACAAAGTTAGCCATATTCCAGTTAGCTTCGGCTTTGCAGGTTTCGAAAACGAATTCTTTCAAAGCTGCAGCGATGCCGTCAACGTCGTTCGCAAATTGGGGAAGTTTAACTTCGCACAATGCTTTATCGTGACCAGCAGCGATAACAGGAATACCAGCTTCATAAATTTCAGGGAATACATCAATAGCAACGCCATCTACAACATTGTTCGGGCCACCGTTGATTACGATGCCTTTAACGTTGGGCAGTGCTTTCAGTTCATCTACAGTAATGTCGTGCGGATAAATTTCGCTATAAACGCCCAATGCGCGGATAGCTCTCGCAACAACAGTATTTTCATGGCTACCAAGGTCTAAAATAACAATCATATCTTGTTTCATGATTATCCTCCTCATAAAGTAAAATACCACTTTTTGATTATATCACAAACAATTCCACCTGTACATTCCTTTAGAAAAATTTTCCGAACTTTTTTCCCATCTTCTTCTGAATCGTTCAAGTAATTTCCGGACATTCCCTTTTATTTCAAAAATTTTCTTTTGGAAGAAAATGTAGTAAGTCCAAAGTTTTTCATATATAATGGTAGAAAAGATTTTAAGAACGAGGTATGCGTTTTGAATTACAGCATTGGCATTCACATAGCTCTTATATTTGGCGTGCTGGCACTCTCCACCTCAGCAATCTTCGTAAAAATTGCTCAAGCCCCCTCCGCCATCACTGCCTTCTACCGTTTGTTTTTTTCTGCGGTACTACTTTTACCTTTCGCAATGGCGAACAGCAACGCAAGAAGCGAACTTTTAAGCCTACCTGCGAAAAAAGTTCGGATGGGAATTTTAGCAGGTTTCCTATTGGCAGTGCACTACGTTATGTGGTTTGAATCTTTAAATTACACTTCTGTAGCAAGCTCCACAGTTTTAGTTTCCTTGCAACCGTTGTTTTCCATGGTGCTTGGTTACTACTTCTTTAAAGAAAAGCTCCACTCCCGCGCCATCGTTGGTTGCCTCATCGCAATCGTTGGTAGTGCGATAATTGGTTGGGGAGATTTTCAAATTGACGAACGTGCCTTATGGGGCGATTTAATTTCGTTCCTATCCGCAGGCGTTATCGCAGCTTACTTTTCTGTTGGACAAGTTTTGCGTAAAGATACCGGCGTTGTCCCCTACTCTATGCTTAGCTACACCAGCAGTTCTATTTTCTTAGCAGTGTACGCTTTGGCAAAAGGCAACTCTTTTACCGCTTATCCTGCTGAAAGCTGGTACTCTTTTTTAGGATTGGCAATCATCTGCACTATTGGCGGTCAATTTGTTTTTAACTTGCTTTTGAAAAATGTTTCTGCAACTGCAGTAACCATGAGTATTTTAGGCGAGCCCATTGGCACTTGCATTTTAGCTTATTTTATTTTGAGCGAAACTATCTCCCTGCAACAATTTGTTGGCATTGCGGTTATCCTCGCAGGCTTGGGAATCTTCTTTACAACTAAAAAAGAATAGTAAATTAAAACGACCTGTTACCTTTTGCAGTAACAGGTCGTTAATTTTTTAGATGTTATTAATTTTAGATGTACTTATTACATCATACCGGGCATGCCGCCACCCATGGGCATTTGAGGCATTGCGCCTTCTTTAGCCGGTTTATCAGCAACGATGGATTCAGTGGTGAGAACCAAAGCTGCGATGCTTGCTGCGTTTTGCAGTGCGCTACGGGTAACTTTAGTCGGGTCAACGATGCCAGCTTCAATCATGTCAACGTATTCTTCGGTGAGAGCGTTGAAGCCGAAGCCTTTGCGGCTACGTTTAATGGTGTCAACGATAACAGCACCTTCAAGACCTGCGTTGTAAGCGATTTGACGAACAGGTTCTTCAATAGCGCGTCTTACGATTTCAACACCGGTTTTTTCGTCGCCAGCAGCTTTGATTTTGTTGAGGTGCGGTTGTACTTGGAGAAGTGCAGTACCGCCGCCAGCTACGATGCCTTCAGCAACTGCTGCACGAGTTGCGTTGAGAGCGTCTTCGATGCGCAGTTTCTTTTCTTTCATTTCAACTTCGGTAGCAGCACCAACTTTGATAACTGCAACGCCGCCAGCCAATTTAGCCAAACGTTCTTGAAGTTTTTCTTTATCGAATTCGGAGGTAGTTTCCGGAATTTGTGCACGGATTTGTGCTACACGACCAGCGATTTCTTCTTTATTGCCAGCACCATCAACGATGGTGGTCATTTCTTTGGTTACGCGTACTTGACCAGCTTGACCGAGGTCTTCTACGGAAGCGCTGTCCAATTTACGGCCAACTTCTTCGCTGATTACAGTTGCACCGGTGAGGATTGCGATGTCTTGGAGCATAGCTTTACGACGGTCACCGAAGCCAGGAGCTTTAACAGCTACAGCTTTGAAGGTACCACGGAGTTTGTTTACTACGAGGGTAGCAAGTGCTTCACCTTCGATGTCTTCCGCGATAATGAGGAGTTCACGACCACCTTGAACAACTTTTTCAAGAACAGGCATAATGTCTTGAATCATGGTGATTTTGCGGTCAGTGATGAGTACCAACGGATTGTTGAGTACAGCTTCCATTTTGTCCGGATCAGTTGCCATGTACGGGGAGATGTAGCCACGGTCAAATTGCATACCTTCTACGGTTTCCAGGCAGGTTTCCATAGTTTTGGATTCTTCAACGGTGATTACGCCGTCGTCGCCAACTTTTTCCATAGCATCTGCAATCAAGCTGCCAATTTCTTCGTCAGCTGCAGAGATGGAAGCAACTTGTGCTTTAGCTTCTTTAGTTTCTACTTTTTGAGAAACAGCTTTCAATTCTTCAACGAGAACGTCAACTGCTTTTTGGATACCTTTTTTCAGAACCATGGGGTTAGCGCCAGCTGCTACGTTTCTCATGCCTTCGCGAATCATAGCTTGAGCAAGTACGGTAGCGGTGGTGGTGCCGTCACCAGCAACATCGTTGGTTTTGATGGATACTTCTTTAACAAGTTGAGCACCCATATTTTCAAACGGATCTTCCAATTCAATATCACGAGCGATGGTTACGCCGTCATTGGTAATGGTGGGAGCACCAAATTTCTTTTCCAATACAACGTTACGACCTTTAGGGCCAAGGGTTACTTTTACAGCATCAGCCAATGCGTTTACGCCAGCTTCTAATTTGCGGCGAGCTTCTTCATTAAACAGAATTTGTTTTGCCATTTTATTTATCTCCAATCTAGATTAATATTACTATCAAATGATTTATAGATGATTATTTTTCGATTACTGCCAATACGTCGTGTTCAGCAAGAATCAAATATTTTTTACCTTCGTGGGTAAATTCGCTGCCGCTGTATTTTGCAAATACAACTTCGTCGCCAACTTTAACATCTACTGCAATGCGTTCGCCTTTGTCATTCAATTTGCCAGGGCCAACAGCGATAACTGCACCGGTTTGCGGTTTTTCTTTAGCAGCGGTATCAGGCAGGAAAATACCACTAGCAGTTCTTTCTTCTTTTTCAACAAGCTCAATAATGATTCTGTCATTCAACGGTCTCAACATTTTGAAAACCCCTTTCGTAAAATATATTCATATTAATTTTTAACAGCTTAGGCTTCGTTAGCACTCTAACCTTTGGAGTGCTAACTTGCAATTACTATTATACTGATAGGTACATAAAATGCAATACTCTTTCGTATAATTTTTACAATTTATTCAAAAATACTGCTTCGTTAGCATAAAAAAGCGCTTCGCTAATCAAAAATTTGACTAACGAAGCGTTATTTTGTGTTAATGAATACTATTTTATACTTTTGCAGCTCTTATGACTTTTTCAGCAAGCTCTTTGAGCGAAATGCGTTGCGCCATACTAAACTGTTGCAGTTTTTTGTAAGCTTCTTGTTCTGTCATACCATGCGCCGCCATAAG
>CALCHC010000006.1 GCA_937901335.1 uncultured Phascolarctobacterium sp.
AGTTTGTCAGGCCATAGTTCCTGTTTGTCGGTACAACGCATTGCCGCTGCTAAGTGTTCATACACTTCCGGATATTGGTCGTTTAAGGCGGCGATGTGTTCCTTCACGTCTTGACGAGTAGTGAAGCCGTCGTAAGGGCAGGGATTTTTTAAAGGCTTCAATTGCAATTTGTCTACCAACTCGCGGACTTCACTTTCCCTGTAATAGAGGAGCGGTCTTAAAACAGTTAAACCTGTTCTGGAAAGAGGAGTTACCGGTAAAAAGGTTCTTAGCTGACCGCTAGTAAAAAGGTTCATAAAGAAAGTTTCTACTGCGTCGTCGTGATGGTGTGCCAAAGCAACTTTGTTAAAGCCAAGTTCTAAGGCTCTGCGGTTAGTGGCAGCGCGTCTAAAATAAGCGCAGGTAAAGCAGGGTGTACTTCCCTTACCTTGCCAAGCAGCATTAACATCTACATCGTCATGGTAATGTTCCAATCCGTAGTGTTTGCAAAATTCTTCCAGTTCTTTTTTCGGAAAGTCCGGAGCGAACATGGCATTGACCGTGTAGCAAGCAAGTTCAAAAGGAATAGGAGAATATTTTTTTATTTCTGCTAAGGCTGCCGTCAATAACATACTATCCTTACCACCACTTAATCCAATCAGGATTCTGTCGCCGGGAGCAAGCATATCAAATTCAATGATGGCACGCCAAAGTTTGCTTAAATCGTCTGCAGGGACGAAAGGGTTACGCTTTTCAGTCATAATATTTCCTTTGCATAAAAGATTAAATTGTTTCACGTGAAACATTTAAAATTTATCAATATCTTAATTATAACATACTTGCTTTTTAAAGATTTGTAAAATTTTGGAATGTATACATTTTCTGCGAAGCACTCTCGGTGTGATTTCTATGTTATAATGGAAAGACTGTAGATAGAAAATATGTTGGTTAAGGTGCAGTTGCACCATTGGAGGTCTAGAAATTTTTATGGTTGATGACACGATTAAGGGACTGAATCCACAACAAGCGAATGCTGTACAAACTGTGGACGGTCCTATGTTAATTTTGGCAGGTGCGGGCAGTGGTAAAACCAAAGTGCTTACCTGTCGTATTGCTCATTTGTTAAATCAAGGTGTGCGCCCTTATAGAATTTTGGCAATCACCTTTACTAATAAAGCTGCTGCAGAAATGCGTGAACGTGTAGACAAAATGGCAGGCGAAGCTGCTAAAGATGTTTGGCTGCACACCTTCCACGCTTTTTGCGCAAAACTGCTCCGTATTGAAATTCATCATTTAGGACAATACACTAATAATTTTGCCATTTACGATACTACTGATACTAAAAGTTTGATGAAGCAAATTCTTCAAGAAATGAATCTTGATGAAAAACGCTACCAACCTTCTGCTGTAATTGGTCGTATTAGCAATGCTAAAAACCAATTGCAAACTCCGGAAGATTACGCTAAACAAGCTAGTGATTTTTACGATGGTAAAGTTGCAGAAATCTACGCTCGCTATGAAGCGAAGTTGCAACAAAACAACGCTCTTGACTTCGACGACTTGTTGCTTCTGACTTTGAAACTTCTTCAAGAAAACGAAGAAGTTCGCACTAAATACCAAGATAAGTTTGATTACATCATGGTGGACGAATATCAAGATACCAACCATGCGCAATATTTACTGACCAAGATTTTGGCGGCGAAACATAAAAATATTTGCGTAGTTGGCGATGCTGACCAAAGTATTTACGGTTGGCGTGGTGCTGATATTACCAATATTTTGGATTTTGAAAAAGATTATCCTGAAGCGAAGTTAGTAAAATTAGAACAAAACTATCGTAGCACCCAAGTTATTCTTGATGCTGCAAACGCTGTTATCGACAATAATACTGGTCGCAAGCCTAAAAATTTGTGGACTGATAACGGTAACGGCAACCAAATCACTTACTTTAGAGCTATTGACGAACGTGACGAAGCTCGCTTTGTTATTGAACAAATCCAAGCTTTGGACAGCCGTCCCGATGTGAAGTTGGGCGATATGGCGATTTTATATCGCACTAACACTCAATCTCGCGTATTTGAAGAAATGCTCATTAAGAGCGGTATTGGCTACAATATTGTTGGCGGTACTAAATTCTATGAACGCAAAGAAATTAAAGATATCATTGCTTACCTGCGTGTAATCTTTAATCCTAACGATTCTTTGAGTTTGTTGCGTATTATCAACGTACCTCGTCGTGGCATTGGTGATGCAACCTTGGCGAAACTGCAAGCTTACGCAGAAGAAAACAATATGAATTTGTTTGATGTTGTTTCTGCTTCTGGTGATGTGCCGGGATTGAGCAGTCGCTTTGTTGGTAAGCTGGAAGAATTAAGCAGTATTATCTTTGAATTGATGGGCGAAGCAAATTCCGGCGAAGTTCCTGTTAAACAACTCATTGATAATGTAATGACTAAAACCGGTTATCTTGAAGAACTGGAAAATAGCAAAAGCGCTCAAGACCAAAGCCGTGTAGAAAACTTGAAAGAATTGCTTTCCGTAGCAGAAGATTTCTCCAAAGGCGAGGAAGAAGATAATTTGGAAAACTTCCTGGGTAGAGTTGCTCTTGTTTCTGATATTGATGATGCGGAACTTGGTGAAGAAGCAGTTACTTTGATGACTCTCCATTCCGCAAAAGGTTTGGAATTCCCTGTAGTATTCCTCGTTGGTATGGAAGAAGGTATCTTCCCCCACGCGCGTACTTTAATGGACGAAGAAGAAATTGAAGAAGAACGTCGTTTGTGTTACGTAGGTATTACCCGTGCAGAACGCACTTTATTCTTAAGCCATGCGCGTATGCGTACTGTTTTTGGTCACACAGTTTCTTATCCTCCTTCTCGTTTCTTGAAGGAAGTTCCTCGTGCTTTGATTCACGAGTTTAAACGTCCTCAATTGCAACGCACTGTTTCTCAACAAGCTGCACCTCAAAGAGAAAAGCGTCCGACCAATACTAACTGGTTCTTACAACCGAAAACTAGCTTTATGCCTAAAGAAGCAAGTGCCAACAGTACTACCTTTAGCGCAGGCGAAAAGGTTAGCCACGCTAAATGGGGTGAAGGTACTGTTGTTAGCGTAAACAATACTGCTGACGGACAAGAGGTTAAAGTTGCTTTTGCAGGAGCAGGAATTCGCAGCTTGCTTACTAAGTATGCAGTGTTGAAAAAACTCTAACAAATTGTTATATACAATTAAGAGGTGAACCTCATGTTCAACTTATTTGAAAACGAAGAATTGAAAAGCGAAGCTTTAGCTGAAGCGGAACGTTTACGTAAGGAATTGCGCCATCACGAGTATTTGTACTATGTTATGGACGCACCTACCATTACGGACGCAGAGTATGACCGTTTAATGATTCGCCTGCGTGAAATCGAAGCGGAATACCCGGAAGATGTTCCTGCAGATTCTCCCACCCAACGTGTTGGTGGCAAGGTGAACCCGGAATTTACGGAAGTTAAGCATTTAACACCGTTGCTTTCCTTGGGTAACGCCTTTAGTGCAGATGAACTGCGAGCTTTCGACGAACGCGTGCGTAACGGTTTGCCTAGCGCAAGCGAAGTAGAGTACGTTCTTGAACCGAAGATTGACGGTTTGGCTTGCAGCCTTGTGTACGAGAACGGCAAGTTAGTGCGTGCCGCAACCCGTGGTGACGGTGTGGTAGGCGAAAATGTTACTGCTAACGTGCGTACCATTCGTGCTATTCCGCTGACACTGACTGTTCCTGCCGGTGAAGAAGTGCCTGAACTTTTAGACGTGCGTGGTGAAGTTTATATGCCTCGTCATGAGTTCATGCGTTTAAACGAAGAACGTGCGGAAAAAGGCGAAGCAGAATTTGCTAATCCTCGTAATGCGGCTGCAGGTAGTTTGCGTCAACTGGACCCGCAAGTTACTGCGAAACGCTCCTTAAGCTTTTTTGCCTACAATGTAGGTAACGGTGCTCTTGAAAAGCACAGCGATTCTTTAGCCATGCTCAAAGGCTACGGTTTCAAAGTAAGTGAAAATTACAAAGTAGTGGCTAATATTGAAGAAGCCATTAAATTTATAGAAGAATTTGACGCTAAGCGTAGTGGCTTGGCTTATGATACTGATGGCGCCGTAATTAAGGTGAATGCTGTTTATCAACAACGCATTTTAGGCGCAACTGGTAAAGATCCTCGTTGGGCTATTGCTTATAAGTTCCCGCCGGAACAAGCGGAAACTACTTTAGAGGATATCGTTTGGCGCGTTGGTCGTACCGGCGTGCTGACTCCCACTGCGGTGCTGACACCGGTGAAACTTTCCGGTAGCGTGGTAAGCAGGGCGACACTTCACAATGAAGATTTTATTCGTGAAAAAGGTATCTGCATTGGCGATAGAGTAATCATCAACAAAGCAGGGGAGATTATTCCCGAAGTTTTGCGTGTTGTGGAAAGCAAACGCACCGGTGAGGAAACTCCCGTGGTGATTCCTGCGGAATGTCCTGAATGTGGCTGGAAGGTTGAACGTCAAGGCAGTGAAGCTGCCATTAGATGTACCAATCCTCATTGTCCTGCTCTCGGTCGTGAAGGTTTGATTCACTTTGTGAGCCGTGATGCTATGAATATTGAAGGCTGTGGCCCTTCCGTAATCAATCAGCTCATTGATAGCGAGCTTGTTCGTGACGCAGCGGACTTGTATTCCTTAAATAAAGAAGACTTACTTAAACTGGAACGCATGGGCGAAAAATCTGCGGATAATTTGCTCAAAGCTATCGAAGCCAGCAAGGAAAACGAACTTGATAAACTGCTCTTTGGTTTGGGTATTCGTCACGTTGGTGCGAAGGTTGCCCGTATTTTGGCAGAAGAATTCGGGACGGTGAAGAAGCTTTTAGAAGCACAACCTGAACAGTTGGCGGCGATTCGTGATATTGGCGATAAGATTGCTGAAAGCGTAGTAACTTGGCTTTCCGTACCTACCAATGTAGACTTGTTGAAACGCTTGGAAAAAGCAGGTCTTAAAATGGAATTTGCTGTTCGTGCTAAGAGCGAAAGCAATCCTTTCTTTGGCAAAACTTTAGTATTTACCGGTACTCTGCCCACTCTTGGTAGAGCAGAAGCACAAACCATGGCGCAAGATGTTGGTGCGAAAGTAAGTGGAAGCGTAAGCAAAAAGACGGATTACGTTATTGCCGGTGCGGAAGCGGGCAGTAAGCTGGAAAAAGCTGAAAAGCTGGGCGTAACGGTTATAGACGAAGAAACATTTCTGAAAATGTTAAAAGAGTAAAATAAAACGAGTGAAAGCTTTTAAAAAGCTTTCACTCGTTTTTAATTTGCTCATTTTCAAATTCAATTTAGTCAAAATAAAAGAAATGGCTAAATTAAATTGCTTTGTTGCCAAATTGATAGTATCATATAATTAAAGCAGTAAGAGTTTGAAAAGAATAGAGGAATCAAAATGCGTAGGTATAATTACAAAAATATTTATGATAAACTTCTAACTTCTGAAATCGTTAGCCTTCTGACGAAAATTCATGAGTTCAAAGGCGAGCAAAATTTGTTTATTGAAGCTAAGAGTGACGTTTTAACTCAGCTTGTTGAAATCGCTAAGATTCAAAGCACAGAGGCTTCTAATAAAATTGAAGGTATTTATACTTCTGAAGATAGATTGAAAAAAATTGTTCGTGACAAAACAACGCCCCAAACTCGTGGCGAAAGGGAGATTGCCGGATATCGTGATGTGCTAGCGACTATTCACGAAAATCACGATTATATTCCGCTGAAATCTACAATAATTTTGCAGCTTCACAGAGACTTATACAAATTTAGCGGTATGAATTTTGGCGGCGCTTATAAAACAAGCAACAATGTAATTTCTGAAAGAGATTCTCATGGAAATGAGTTTATCCGTTTTCAACCAGTAGATGCTTGGGAAACTGCTCCTTCCATAGAAGCAGCTTGTGAAGCTTTTGATGAAGCGCTTAAAAATGACGAGCAAGACCCTTTGCTACTCATACCAATTTTTGTTTTAGATTTTTTGTGTATCCATCCCTTTAACGATGGCAATGGTAGAATGAGCAGACTCTTAACTTTATTGCTCTTGTATCGTGCTGGTTACATTGTGGGTAAATATATTAGTATCGAAAAACTTATTGAGCAATCTAAAGAAACTTATTACGAAACATTACAGCAAAGTTCCACCAATTGGCACGAAGAAGCTAACGACTATTTGCCATTTGTACGTTATACATTGGGAATCATCGTTGCCGCTTACCGTGAGTTTAGCAAGAGAGTGGAAGTGTTAGTTGTAAGTGACATTAGCAAGCCTAAACGAATTGAAGAAATTATTAAGGGAACCGTAGGTAAAATTACAAAAACTGAATTGATTCATAAGTGTCCCGATATTAGCCAAACTACAATTCAAAGAACGCTTAATGATTTGTGGAAGCAAGGCTTTATTATTAAACATGGTGGCGGTCGTTATACTGCTTATTCTTGGAACAGGGAGAATGACTAAAATGATTACTGGCGAATTGAAAAATAAAATTGATAGCTTATGGGATATCTTTGCAGCAGGTGGTTTGGTTAATCCCCTTGACGTTATTGAACAAATTACATATTTAATGTTCATACACGACTTGGACGAAGCAGATAATTTGCGTGCTAAAGAAAGCGCAATGCTTGGTTTGTCCTACCAAAGTATGTTTGCAGATACTGTTATTATCAATGAGCGTCCTGTAGATGGTAAACAATTAAAGTGGAGCGTGTTCCGTGATTTCCCCGCTGGGAAAATGTATTCTGTTATGCAGGAAGCGGTGTTTCCTTTCATCAAACAGCTTCACGGTGATAAAAACAGCGCTTATTCTAAATATATGGATGATGCAATTTTTAAATTGCCCACACCCTTACTGCTTTCTAAAGTTGTAGCAACCTTGGACGAAATTTATAACCAAATGGCGCAAGTACACGATAGCGATATACGCGGTGATGTGTATGAATATTTGCTGTCCAAAATTTCTCAATCTGGGCGTAATGGTCAGTTCCGCACTCCGCGCCATATTATAAAAATGATGGTAGCTTTAATGCAACCTAAACCTGATGATATTATTTGTGACCCTGCTTGTGGCACAAGTGGTTTCCTTGTAGCTGCAGGGGAATATTTAAAAGAAAATCATAAAGAAGAAATTTTCTTCAACAAACAAAAGAAAGACCACTATATGAATGGTTTGTTCCACGGTTACGATATGGATAGAACAATGCTACGCATTGGTGCCATGAATATGATGACCCACGGTGTAGAAAATCCTTTCATTGAATATCGCGACAGTCTTTCTGACCAAAATCCTGACAGAAATAAATATTCCTTGATTTTGGCGAATCCTCCTTTTAAGGGAAGCCTTGATAATGATATTGTTTCTGTGGATTTGCTCAAGATGTGCAAAACTAAAAAGACAGAACTGCTTTTCTTGGCGCTCTTTATAAAAATGCTCAGAGTTGGCGGTCGTTGCGCTTGTATTGTTCCTGATGGCGTTCTTTTTGGTTCTTCTAATGCACACAAGGCAATTCGTAAAGAGCTTATTGAAGGCAACCGATTAGAAGCAGTTATCTCTATGCCTTCCGGTGTGTTCAAACCTTACGCTGGCGTAAGTACCGGTATTTTAATCTTTACCAAGACTGGTCACGGTGGTACTGATAAAGTTTGGTTCTATGATATGCAGGCAGATGGCTTTAGCCTTGACGACAAACGCACTGCTATAAACGACAACGATATCTCCGACATTATAGAACGCTTCCATAATTTGGCTGGCGAGGCAGAACGCGCTCGCACAGAAAAATCCTTCTTCGTCGAAGTGCAGGAGATTATCGAAAATGGTTATGATCTTTCCATCAACAAATATAAAAAGGTTGAGTATGTACCTGTAGAGTACCCGCCTACGGAACAAATTATGGCGGAACTGCACGAATTGGAAATGGAAATTACCAAAGGGTTAGCAGAATTAGAGGAGATGCTGAAAAATGAGTAATCTTAATATTAAATACGGCGATATTCTTTTATATGCTGTTGGCAATGAAAAAGAATATGTAAATGTGGTTTTCAAAGATGAAACTTTTTGGATGACTCAAAAGGCAATGGCTGAATTATTTGATTGTACTACAGATAATATCAGTTTGCATTTGAAAAATATTTTTTCTGAAGGAGAGT
>CALCHC010000007.1 GCA_937901335.1 uncultured Phascolarctobacterium sp.
CATTATAGAACGTAACTTTATAGCTGTTTACCTTTACAATGTTGATATTGACGCGCAACGTTGTTTTATTGCCTGCTGTATCAATTGCTTCGTATACAATATAATCCCCTGCGTCTACATTTAATGTATAGCTCTCACCGGTATAAGCAAGACCATCTACATTGTATACGGTTGCCGTAAGACTTTCAACAGTGAAATAATCTTTGGCTTCAACCATAGCAATAATTTCAGCAGCCGTTAAATTCAACGAGTTTTCTCTCGTTTGATATGTAATCGCACCCATATTTTCATCATAATTATCAACCTTGACGCTAATTTCAGGCGCAATATCATCAACAACTTCCGTTATTGCTTCACCACCAATAGAGCAAAGGATAAAGCTACAAGGAACGTTAAACTCAACGCTTACAATAACTTCGCCAGACGAGAACAGGTTCGTTACGTATTCATCCGTATATTCACCACTGGTCACCCCAGAGTTAATGTACCATGCTTGATAAGCGTCATCTTTAATGTTACCTACATAGTTTACGTCACCAGTTGCCGTGTTTAAGTTAAACGTCAATACGGTAGGATTTACGAATACGCCGTCATAGCTGCCCCAGCTAACAATATGGAAGTAACCTTTACCAGTGTATCCTTCACCCGTAAGATAGCTGTTACCGCACGCAGCAGCATAACCATCGCCAATGGTAGTGTAACCGTACGAGCCATCAAACCAAAGACTATTGAATGCACCGTAACCGTAGTTGGATTTTTCACCATAATGGTTACCGCCTGCCGCGATACCTACTTTATATACCTGCGTAGCATCTACGGAGTCTTGGAAGGTTACAATCATGTTGCTTGCTTCCATCACTGCATAGTCGTTAGGCGATACCTTAATGCCGATACCTGTTGCCAAGTCTGCCTTGCTAATCGTATCCCAGTACGTGAATTTACCCGTTTCGTTCGTTGTAATACGTACACCCCTCGTACCGTCTTTATCAATATAGTTCGTGGTATATTGCGAGCCATCACTCAACGTTCCAC
>CALCHC010000008.1 GCA_937901335.1 uncultured Phascolarctobacterium sp.
ACGGCTTGATGGCAATCCCCAACTTGATTGCACTTCTTGCTTTGACCGGTGTTGTTGTATCTGAAACCAAAGCTTACATGAAACATTTGGAAGAAAACAAAAAATAAAAGTATCTTGTAAAAAATTAAAGGCTACACTCAAAAGAGTGGAGCCTTATTTGTTTTGAACTATTCGTAAAAACTGCTATCAATTAGATGTTTTATATTTAATGGGATAGAAGTGGCGTTTTCTCTAACCAAAAGAGTAGTATAAATTCGTTTAGATGCATCTTTTTCAAAAATAAAAGAAACATTGCAGTTTAGATTATCGGTATTATATTTAGGAGCATTATCATTGGAACGCAATGTTCTAGGTATAAAAGTTTCATTGACAATTTTATTCTTTTTATCTATATATTCTGTTAAACCTAAAGTGAAGTTAAAGTTGGTTAGTCCGTAACGGTAAACTAAGGTTAGAGTTTTCAGGTTATTAATTATATATATTTGTTTTGTTGTTAGTTCAGGTAGTTGGATGAGGTTTGGAAGTTTGTTTTTAGCAATATCAAAAGGATGTTCTTTATCAAAATAGAATTGGTTATTTTGTAATATCCCTTTACGTGCCTTTTCATAAAAGTCTTTCGCTGTAAGTTTTGTGTTAACGCCTGTAAGGTGTAGAAATTTATCAGTTAAAAACAGTATTTCAAAGTAGTAATTTGGAGTAACATACAAAAACTTTTTACCTGCTAATTTGTGACTATATATGTTGGCAGCCTCAATGATTTGTTTTCTTATTAATTCTTTCTTGTGAACTTTTGTAGCCATAATATCTCTCCGTGATAGAGTAATAAAAAAGAGCAGCAAGAATACTTCTTACTGCTCAATGAAGTCAAAAGGTGAGAGTTTTCTGCTGGTTGTCAGCCGCGGTATCCATTAGAAATACCTATGTGGACATGAATATCATTAAGTCCTTCATGTGGACTACAACTTATCCTGTTGCAAGGCGAGACACTTTTTAAAAGCATCAATAGCTATGGAAGATTAACCTGTTCCATATACAGCACAACTTTTTACGGTGCTCTCAACACCGGGACCTCTCAGTACCTAGGTATATTATAGATAGTTTGATTTATGAAATCAAGAAGGGTAAGTATATTTTCAAGGTTTAAATATAAGGGCTTCACTTTTGGACTACGCTTTTTGATTTATGGAGTTGTTTTTAAAGAGGATAACACAGGTCTGCGTCGAAAAATAAGTATTAAAGTATTAAGTTATTTTTAAATATAAAAAAGCCGTTGCAAAATGCAACGGCGTTGATTTCAGAGAGCGGAATTATTCGGGATACCGCTATACCCTACGGCACATAAGGCCTTATCTTAGAACTCTTGTTGGATATTGATAAACTTACAAGTTTGCAATAAGTGGTCTCTGTTGGATATTGATAAACCTACACAACAATGACTCTAAGTTCAACCTCATTCTAACATTAGGCTAAATACGTGTCAATAAATATTTGGAGGGAAGGCTATGACTAGAAAATATGGTATCGGTTTAGATATTGGTATTGGTTCTGTTGGCTTCGCTGTAATTTCTAGAACAAATAGAGATGATGCACGCATTGAAGACTTGGGTGTGAGACTTTTTGATTCTGGGGAAACTAACGACCACAAGGCACGAAAGAGTCAAGAACGCAGAGCACATCGTAGCGTTAGAAGATTAATTCGTCGTCGTACTCATCGTAAGGATAGAGCGAAGAAGTTCCTGCAAAAAATTAATTTGATTAGTTGTGATAGCTTGAAAGCTTGGCAAGAACAAAACGGTAATCAAAACATTTTCCAAGTTAGATTAAAAGGCTTGGATGCAAAGCTTACGCCTGAAGAAATTGCAGATTGCATCATTCACATTTGTAATCATCGTGGTTATCGTGAGTTTTACGAAGATGAAAATACTGATAATGAAGCAGGTGTAATTAAAGCGGCGTTGGCAGATTTTGAAGAACGTTTTCAAGCAGGAAATTATCGTAGTGTAGCAGATATGATACTACACGACAAAATTTTTAATGAGAAGAAACTTAATAACAAACTTAACGATGATAAAAAGTATTTCCCTGATTATCATAATCATAAAGAAAATGAAAGATACATTTTAATTAAGCGTTCCTATCAACAAAAAGAACTGCTTGATATTCTGAATAAACAGAAAGAATTTTATCCGCAGCTTACAGAACATAATATAGACTTTTTATGCAATAAGATTGTTTTTGCACAAAGAGATTTTGAAACAGGTCCAGGTAATGAAGATGATAAAACTCGTAAGTTCATGGGCTTCTTGGACACGCTTGGCAAGTGTGTGTTTTACAAGGAAGAGAAGCGTGCGTTTAGAAGTACTGTAATTTCTGATGTTTATGCTTTAACTAACTGCTTATCCCAATTTACCTATGTGGATGTAGAAACTGGCGAGATTGTTTTACCTAAAGAAGCTGCTTCTGCGATTGTGAATGAAGTGTTGGTGAAAGCAAGCGCTACTGAAAAAGAAATCAAAGCAATTTTGAAACGCTTTGGTATTGAAATGATTAAGCCTGGCAAATTGGAAGTAAAAGCTCCTGATACGATTAAGACTTTAAAAATTTTGAAAGCTACTTTGGAAGCAAGTGGTTACAGTTATGAAGAGCTCATTGCAGAAGACCAATTTGATTTAGAAAATCCGTCCAAACTTCAAAAGCTTTGCGTAATTCTTTCTGAAAACATTACTCCGAAACGTAGAGATGCTGCTTTAAAACGAGCAGGCTGGAATGAAAAATTGCGTAAGGAAATGAGTCGTAAGAAGTTTGGTGGTACTGCAAGTGTTTGCGAACGCTATATGCTTGAAGCTATTAACGCTTTCTTAGAGGGCGAAACTTATGGTAACTTCCAAGCAAGACGCTTAAAAGAACGTGATGCAAGCTCTGAAGAAACAACCAAGTATAAAATCTTGCCTGCATTGACTAAAAAAGACGATGAAGAAATTGTTGAAAACGTTGTAGTATTTAAAGCTATTAATGAAACACGCAAGGTGCTTAATGCAATTATTCGCAAGTACGGTTCTCCGGAATATATCAACGTCGAAGTTGCTGACGAATTGGGGCGTAGTTTTAAAGAACGTGATAAGCTTACCAAGCTTAATCGTGAGAATGAAAAAGAACGCAAGAATATTGATAAAAAACTTGTAGAGTTAGGCTTGCGTAAAGATGGTGAGGTAAAACCTAAAGATATCTTGCGTTATAGATTGTGGAAAGCTCAGGGTGGAGTAGATTTATATACTGGCGTTCCTATTGAGGAAAACGAAGTACTGAGTGAAGTTTACGAAGTTGATCATATTGTACCGTTTTCTTTGATTTTGGATGATACTGCCCAAAACAAAGCTTTAGTAAGCAGAATTGCTAACCAAGAAAAAAGACAAAGGGTGCCTCGTCAATATTTAGCAGACGACAAAGAATTTATGAAACGAGTAAATACTTTGTTTAGCAAAGGCAAGATATCTGCGAAGAAGTACAAATATTTGACTTTGGAAAGTATTTATACTGCTGAAGCAAAAGTGTTGCTTGAAGAATGGAAGTCTCGCAATATTAATGACACTAGATATATTACTCGCTACATTGTTAATTATTTAACTAGTAACCTTTTGTTTGATAGCGAAAAGGCAAAAAATGTTTATGCTATCAAAGGTGCTATTACTTCAAAAATGCGTAAGTTGTGGCTCAATAGCAAATCATGGGGTGATGAAGAAAAAGACCGCGAAAATAATTTACATCATGCAGCTGATGCTATTGTAATTGCTAATTTGACACCTGCATATGTAGAAATTGCTAGTGATAACTTGAAACTGCAAAACATTTACAAAGCGCACCATAAGCAAGAAAGTTTTGAATATACAACTTACTTAAATGGTGCTGTGAAGAAAATGGCTAAGTACTATGGTTTTAGTGAATCGTATAGTAGGAGATTATTGGAATCAAAAGAAAGAATACCATCTTTGGTAAGTAATCTTAGAACAGAAGTAGATAAACGTTTGGTGGATAATAGTTTGGAGATTTTTCAAGATATTACACCTGAACGTTTTATGAAGAATGTAAAAGACTACTACCGTGATGACCAAGCCTTTGCTGAAAGCTTGTCTATGCCTTTAGTGTCTTACAAGCAAAATAAAAAATTCCAAGGTCAAATTACGGACGACAATCCTATTGCGAAGAATAAACGCAAAGAAACTTCCGTTGCTAAAATTGATACCCTTGGTAATGAAAACATTTTGAGTGCCAATAAGTACTATTGCATTGAAATCTACAAAGATAATCAAAACAAAACTGCTTTACGTGGTATTCGTTATGTTGATTTGGTAAAACGCAATAAGAAATTATATTTGGCTACTCCTTATCCAGCAGGTTATCAAGAACACGTTATGTATCTTTTTGCAAATGATTACGTAAGGATTTATGATAACAGAAATCGTTTGAAGTTTGAGGGATATTACAGAGGTGTTGAAGCTATAACAAGAAAGAAATTCCAAATGAGATTTGCCAATGCAAATAAAAATATTATTGTTTCAATAATTAAAACTGATGAAGTAAAAAAATGCAATGTTGATATTCTTGGTAATTTGGGTGGTGAGGTGAAATGTTCAGAACCCTTTATGTTACTACAGGGGAACGATTAAGCATTTCTGATAATTGGTTAGTTGTTGAAGTAAATGGTAAATCAAAAAGAGTACCTGTAGAAGACATACAGACATTGATTTTAGATAATATTCACGCTTGTTTATCTGTATATACATTACAATCATTAGCAAAGCACGATGTCAATGTCGTAATTTGTGATGATAAGCATTTGCCGTGTTGTAGCGTGTTGGCTTTAAATCAGCACTATAGACCTTATGGTGTGTTGAAAAAGCAAATGGCCTTAACACAGGAGTTTAAAGATTTGTTATGGCAAAAAATTGTAAAAGCAAAAATAGAAAATCAAAATAGTGTTTTAAAGCTACGGTGTGTGCAACAAGAAGTTGTTGATAGAATGCAACAGTTGGCAAGTGAAGTACTACCTGGTGACATTGGGAATAGGGAAGGTATAGCTGCAAAAATGTTTTTTAGAAATTTTTATGGTTATAACTTCCTGCGATTTGAAGAAGATGTTATCAATGCTGCTTTGAATTTTGGGTATGCAATAATTCGTTCTGCTGTGGCTCGTTCTTTATGTGCTTATGGTTATAATTGTGCGTTAGGAATACATCACATAAATGAAAGCAATGCCTTTAATTTAGCAGATGATTTTATGGAACCGCTGCGTCCATTAGTGGATTTATGGGCGTTTCTACATAATGACGAATTGGTTGATACTTTAACTAAGAGTAACAGAGTTGCTTTGGCAAACATAATAAATGACGAAGTCATTATTGCTGAAAAAAAGATGAAGATTTACAACGCTATAGATAAGTATGTTGCCAGTTTCACAACAGCAATAGATAATGCTGATAAAAATAAATTGTTATTACCATATTTGGAGTAAAGAGTGGTAAATAGATTTATGAGAGTGCTTGTTATGTTTGACTTACCAACTGCGACAGCTCAAGACAAAAGGCATTATGCTCATTTTAGAAAAGGTCTTATCAATATAGGATTTGAAATGTTGCAGTTTTCTATTTATAGCAGAATAACTAGAAATTATGACGATGCTAAGAAGTATGTGAACAAGGTGAGAGAAATTTTACCGCCTGTTGGTTCTGTAAGGGTACTTCAAGTGACGGAAAAGCAGTATGCTTCGATGATTGTAATGTTGGGGGATAAGACTCCGACAGAAAATTTATTGCATACACAGGATTTACTTGAATTATAGGTTTATATTGCAGTAAAATGAATTTAAGGTTTTAGTACTCTGTTGGATATTGATAAACTTATACCGAGCGCTTCATCGCAACGCACTACAAACTGTTTTAGTACTCTGTTGGATATTGATAAACTTATACGTAAACACGGGTATGAAGATTGTATCAATGGTTTTAGTACTCTGTTGGATATTGATAAACTTATACGCATGAATGAAGTGATGGCTGAAACTGGATGTTTTAGTACTCTGTTGGATATTGATAAACTTATACAAGAACGCAGAGCAATCCGCAATGTGGAAGGTTTTAGTACT
>CALCHC010000009.1 GCA_937901335.1 uncultured Phascolarctobacterium sp.
CATCTTCTTACTACGAATAATATCTTTCAGTACGGAACCAGCGCCAACAGAAGGAAGCTGATCCACGTCACCAACAAAAATCAAGCGACAACCACCGGGTACAGCTTTCAGCAAATGATAAGTCAGGCTAATGTCAAGCATAGAAGCTTCATCGATAATGATTGCTTCTGCATCCAAAGGGTCTTGGTCATCCTTGCCAAAGTTAAAGCCACCGCTATTAGGTTGATACTCTAAAAGGCGATGAACGGTCAACGCAGGATGTCCGGCACTTTCTGCCAAACGACGAGCAGCACGACCTGTAGGAGCAGCCAGTAAAATTCTGCAACCTGCTTTTTCCAGTACATTCAAGATGCCTTTAACAACAGTAGTCTTACCAGTACCAGGACCACCTGTCAAAACAAAAACGCCGTGTTCCAAAGAAGCATAGATTGCTTCCTTTTGAGCATCCGCAAGGTTAATGCCTGCTTCACTCTCCCATTCGGCGATAACTTTATCAGCATTCACTCTGCCTAAAGGTTTAGCTTGGTCACGCAACGCTAACAAGCGGCGAGCAGTGCCAACCTCTGCCTTATACAAATATTCAGGATAAATAAGACGCATACCGCTAACTTCTTCAGTGCGCAGTAAGTCCCTGTTCAAAAGTTCAGCAAAGACTTCTTGCACTTGCATGCTATCAATCATAAGGGCACGTTCCGTCTCACGCACCAGTAATTCTTCCGGCACGCAGGTATGCCCCGCCGCTGCAGCTTGAGTCAGCGCATAACTAAGACCAGCAATAATTCGTTCATTACAGTCACGCTCCATACCCATAGCCATAGCAATTCTATCTGCAGTTTTAAAGCCTATGCCAGTTACATCATTGGCAAGACTGTAAGGATTCTCTTTTATTCTAGTAATGGCAGTGTTTCCGTAGGTAGCTTGCAACTTTGTAGCATAACCGCTACTTACACCGTGAGATTCTAAGAACAGCATCAGCTCGCGCATTTCAGAAAGTTCCGCATAAGCTTCGCCAATGGCAACAGCTTTCTTGGCACTAATACCTTTGACTTCTGCCAAACGAGCAGGGTCACAGCCTAAAACTTCCAAAGTATTTTCGCCAAAACGCTCCACAATACGAGCAGCAGTAACTACGCCAACACCCTTAATAGCACCGCTGGCAAGAAAGCGTTCAATGCCTGCAGCAGAGGTAGGTTGCACAACTCTACATACCACTGCGTCAAACTGCCTCCCAAAACGAGCATGCTCTACCCAACGCCCTTCAAGCACTACGTTTTCTCCAAGATAAGGCGCAGAACCGTGATAAACAGCGCTAGTTTTACCGTGTTGCTTGCTATCTATACGCAGGACGCAAAACATTCCATCTTCACTTTGAAAAATGATATCTGCTATTAAGCCTTCAAGCTGTTCCATTTAAGCACCGCCATAATTAAACAAATGTTCTCTCAAGATTATAACACGAAACTCCCCCAAAAGGAACATTAGTACTTTGACAAACACCTACAATTTCGTATATAATTAAATATACTTTAAAAACTAGAGGTGTAATTGTGAGCACAAAGAAATTTACCGGCAAACTCATTGCTGTTGATATGTATAACTGTAGCGACGCTGTTATTGGCAACGAAACTAATGCCAAGGACCAACTTTTGCAAGCCTGCAACAACTTCAACTTGCAACCTTGCGACATCGTAACCCGCAAAGAAGATGGCAGCAGCGAATACTCTTTGTTCGCTATTTGCAAACAAGGTCACGTAACCTTGCACATTTATCCTGAACTTGGTTTTGTAACTGCTGATATCTTTAGCTGCCTCGAAGGCGCTACTCCGGAAAATGTTTCCAAATATATGCGCGCTTACTTTGATGCTGACAAATCTAAAATCACCCTTTTGGATCGCGGTGACTTCGGCACTTTAAGTGATATGAAACCCCATCGTCGTTCCAACGTAAAATTCATTCGTCGCACTCAAAACTTGGGCGGCAAAATTAAAAAGTTATTTTCCAAACCTCGTTCTATCTAAAACAAAAGCTGCCTTCATAAAAGGCAGCTTTTTCTACACTAAACTTTAATTTGTAAAAACTTGTTAGAAGTGCTTATAACAAGTTTTGGAGGAAATATGAAATATATTTTTTGGGACATAGATGGCACCCTGCTCTTAACCGGTGGTGCAGGCGGTTACGCCATGATTGACGTAATCAAAGAGCATTACTTTTTGAAAGACTTTAAATTTGATAAATCTCTTGCTGGCAGAACTGACTCCGACATCATTAAAGGTGCAGTACTGCAAATCAAAGGTAAGTTCAACGCAGCAGACGCAGCTAACTTGATGATTCGCTACCACAGAGCATTGCCGAACTTCCTGCCTAAATGCTTTGGCAGCTTGCTTTACAATGTAGAAGAAACCTTAAAATTCTTCGATGACCATGCTAACGGTTATAAAAACTGCTTGCTTACCGGCAACACCAAAACCGGTGCAAAATTGAAGCTTGCTCACTACGGCATTGAACAATACTTTGACTTTAACCGCAGTGCTTTCGGCGAAATGCACGAAGACCGCGCTCAATTGGCAAAAATTTTGTGGCAACGCTTCTACTCCGTTGACCCCACTATTACTTCTGACCAATTCATCTTTGTTGGTGATACTCCCAACGATGTAATGTGCGCGAAAGCTATTGACGCTAAATGCTTAATCGTACTCAATGGTTCCAGCTACAGTCGCGAAGACTTCGAGCAAGTACAACCTTGGAAAATCATTGACCATCTTCCCGATGACCCGCAAGAATTGAAAGCACTCTTTGACGAAGCATAGAAAGTGTGAGCTTATGAAAAAACTTCTTATTCTACTGGCTTGCCTTGGCATTTCAACTACTGCCTTTGCTTACAGCAATGCTGACTTGGAAAAAGTACAAGCAGGTGGCAATTGCGTTAACGGCGACCTTTCCGGTGCAGACCTTTCAGGTTTAGACTTATCCAGTCGTAATTTTGAAGGCACCAAGTTCAACCAAGCACGCTTGATTGGTACGAGCTTCAATAATGCTTCCCTCAATGACGCAAAATTCGACCACGCCCTTATAAGCAACGCAACCTTCCGTAGCGCGGACGCAACCAATGCAAGCTTTAAGTATGCTGTGGGCGCGGGTGCAGACTTTACCAACGCAGACCTCTCCGCAAGTAACTTTTACCGTGCGCAACTGCGTGGTGCAAAGTTCCTCAATGCTAACCTGAAACATATTGAAGCACAAGAAGCTTCTTTAGACAGCATCGTCGCAGACTACGCAGACTTTAGCAATGCAAATCTCCCCTACGCTTGGATGTATAAAGCACAATTAAAAAACGCTAGCTTCACCCACGCTAATTTATACAGCGCCAAATTACAGCACGCTGATTTATCCGAGGCAGATATGACTAGCGCAAAAATGGGTAAAACTAACTTGCGTAGTGCAATTCTCGCCAATGCTAAATTCAATGCTGCGGTATTGGACAATGCAGACCTTCGCAACGCAGACCTTACCTATACCGAGTTTGGTACTGCTACCAAAATGAACACTAAATTTGAATAAATCAATACATAAAAAATAGACTCTCGAAAATTCGAGAGTCTATTTTATTTTGTCCTATTTAACTTATTTGAAGAAGTCTTTAAATATTAGCTTTTAAGCACCAGCTTTTACTTGAATTATTTTGCTACCATAATCGTCACGGTCTTCGTATTATTTACACGAACACGTTCAATCTTGTTAGCATCGTTGTCAGCACCTTTAATGCGGTCAACACGAATGCGTCCAAGTTCCGCATTAAATTCATCCAACAATCTGCTATCAACATGGAAACCTTTTTCAAGTGCTCTGTAAAGCATTGCTGCATATTCATAACGAGTCATACTACGGTCGACTGCAAAGTTGCCATCTGGATAACCTTCGACATTTTACTCTCAACATGCTCTTTATCTAGCGAACCAACTAAATTAGCGCTGTCTCTAGTTCTCGCACCCCACAAACAGGCACTCCGCATTCTCAGGGATGCACCATCCCACGTTGCAGAGTCATGTACTATTTTCTTTCACACTATAAGCATCGGGATTATAATTACTTGCCCACGAGTTTCCATACACACTCAAAGCCATTACAGATGCTAAAATCGCCGCTTTTAAAAGTCGCTGTTCCTTCACTGTAACACCATGTTTACACAAAACTACTCATTTGAAAATCTTACATAACCAAAAAGCAGTGGAGAAAATTCTCCACTGCTTTTAGATTAGTA
>CALCHC010000010.1 GCA_937901335.1 uncultured Phascolarctobacterium sp.
GGAGGGTCATATGTTCTTTGTTGTCCATCAATAAGACCATACTTTGTATCATTATCTTGGCAGTTAACAATGATAGTTCCAAAAAAGTATCTATCTTTACTCTCGCTTTCGACAAAGTCATTAATATCTTGCCATAATTTATCACAATTATCTGTTCCCCAAGAATACGCACGTTGATATTCCGGGATGGTAAATACCGTATCCTCTTCTAATCTTAGATAATCGCCTATCTTTTTAAGTTTAGGTTCAATATTCTTTGCCATAATCATACCTCCAACATAATTTCATATTATTATCAAGCTATTATTTTAGTAATCTGCTCAACCGCATACAATGGTAAATTTACTAACCAATCTTCTTTTTTATAATCTGCCATAGAAGTGCGCATAGATACCTCAGGTTTAAACTTTTCTTGGTATGTTTTCAAGCTCTTAGCTCTAAGATTTACTTCCGCCTTTACTTCAACAGGCACAATCAATTCGCCCGTATCAATAACAAAATCAACTTCGCAGGAACCTCTATCATTTGTATAATAGTAAATTCCTAAATCTTCGATAGTTTTAAGTTGTTGGCATACATACTGTTCAGTAAGCGCCCCCTTAAACTCAACAAAAAGATCATTACCATCAAGCAAAGTGCGTTGTCTAAGTCCCGCCATACAACCAAGCAAACCAACATCTACTAAAAATAACTTAAATGCTTTTAAATCTTCATACGCTTTTAACGGAATACCTGCTGCATTTACACGGCTAACTTTATGAACTAATCCACAGTCTGAAAGCCACATAATTGCAGTTTCATAATCCTTCGCACGTGCACCTTCACGTACCAAACCATAAATAAACTTTTTATTTTCTTTTGCAAGTTGTGAGGAAATGGAATTCCACAACATACGAATTTTAGGAACGATATCATTCGGAGCATGTTTGGAAAAATCTTGTTCATAAGCTGCAAGAATTCTCTTCTGAATTTCACGAACTTCTTTAAAGTCTTTATCATCTACAAAACTTTGGACTGCTTCAGGCATACCACCAACAAAATAGTATTGCTTCAAAGCATCAATATATGTTTGCTTGAAACTTGTAATCATCTGAAAATCTTGCTTATCAAGAAGTGCAGCAAACTGTTCTTTACCAGTTGCCAACAAAAACTCCTTGAAAGAAAGAGGATAAAGCTTTAAGAAATCTACCTTACCAACAGGGAAAGAAGTACCCTCGTGTAGAGCTATACCTAGCAGAGAACCTGCACAAACAATATGATAGTGTGGTGCATTTTCATAAAAGTATTTAAGAGATGCTAAAGCTCTTGGAACTTCTTGGACCTCATCAAAAATCAATAACGTATTTTCAGGATCAATTTTTCGTCCCACATATATCTCTAATCCCATAATTAAACGTTCAGTGTTCAAATCAGAAGCAAACAACTCTGCCATTCTAGAATTAGAATCAAAATTAATATATACAGTATCTGCATACGCCTGTTTCCCAAATTCTTTCATAAGCCAAGTTTTACCAACTTGACGAGCACCTTCAATTATTAAAGGTTTACGGCGTTTGCTTTGTTTCCATTTTAATAATTTTTCTATAGCAATTCGGTACATACACGCACCTCCGTTATTATTCTGTAACTACAGTATAATACCTCATTACAAAAATTACAACGAACTTTGTATGTATTGCTACACTTTTTACAACGAATAACGCTAAAAATCGCTCCCACCCCTAAGAGAGGTGGTTCGCAATAGCCCTATAAGGGCATAACAAAGGCCAGCGCCTAAATGACGCTGGCTTTCACTTTGTTCAAGCCACAAGTGGTTAGACTACTTGCTACCCTTGAAAGGGTCTACATATTCTTTTTTACTTAATGAATCTTCCATTTGATCCATCTTATCTTGTTCTCGTATATACTTCTGTATAGTAGCTGCATTTAGTCCTACTGTACTTACATAGTACCCTGTTGCCCAAAAATTTCTATTACCAAACTTGTACTTAAGATTAGCATGTCTTTCAAATATCATCATTGCACTTTTACCTTTTAGATATCCCATAAAGTTTGAAACAGAATATTTAGGTGGTATCGATAATAATAAATGTATGTGGTCAGGCATCATATTACCTTCTATTATCTCTACACCTTTCCACTTGCATAGATCCTTTATTATTGTTTGAATATCACTTCTTAATTGATTATAAATTATTTTTCTCCTATATTTCGGAGTAAAAACAATATGATATTTACACACCCATTTTGTATGTGCTAAACTATTTGCCATAGACAACATCCCTTCTCTAATGTATTTTGTGACTTGAACAATCTCATTATACATCGAAGGGATGTTGTCTTTTTGCTTAAGCTTTAATCACACCTGCATAGCAGGCGGTGGTTAAATAATCGTTTCACGCTTATTTAAAAGCTAAAGCACACATAAAAAACTCCGCAATTTCTTGCGGAGTTTTCCTTATTTTTAAGCTCTAAGTTCAGCCTTATATTCTTCTGCAACTTTCGCAATTACAGTCTTCATACTTGCATCAACTTCTGCATCAGTCAAGGTTCTATCAGCAGCTTGATAAGTCAAGTTGAACGCCATGGATTTGCAGCCTTCAGCTACTTGTTTACCGGTGTAAATGTCAAATACTTTTACATCTTTCAACAATTCACCACCGTGAGCACGAATAACAGCTTCCAGTTCAGCGTTGGTTACTTCCAAAGGAACAACAACTGCGATGTCGCGGCTCATGCTGGGATATTTAGCCAAGTGTTTGTATTTGGGAACTGCGATTGCGGCAGCAACCAGCGGTTCGATTTCCAATTCCAGAATGTAAGCTTCTTGGGGCAAGCCGTAAGCTTCTTGTGCCAACGGATGAAGTTCGCCAAACCAGCCAATGATTTTGCCGTCAACTTCAACTGCACAGGATTTGCCGGGATGCAGGTAAGGAACAGCATAGTGAACCAATTTGTAATCGTTCAGCATCAATTTTGCCATCAAGCCTTCAACAACACCTTTCATGTCGTAGAAGTCTACGTTGTCGCGAGAAGTGCACCAGTTCAAATCATTAGCTTTACCGCTCATTACAGCGCAGAGCATGGAGATTTCGTCCGGTTGTTCTTTCAAAGGCAGTTCTTTAGGCAGGTACACGCGACCTACTTCAAAGATAGCAACTTTAGAATGTTGACGAGCCAAGTTGTAAGCAGCAGCGCTCAATACGCTAGGAGCCATAGTGGTACGCATTACTTTGAATTCATCGGTGATAGGATTCAAAAGTTCAATTGCGTTACGACGGCTATCGTCAGCAGGAAGTTGGAGTTTATCGAAAGCACTGGGATTGATGAAACTGTAGCTCATTACTTCGTTCATGCCAACTGCAACCATGTAATCTTGGATGCTATCTTTAACATCTTCAACTACAAATTGACGACCTTGTGCCATACCAAGTACAGGCATGTGAGATTCAATGTGGTCCAAACCGTGGATACGAGCGATTTCTTCGCTGATATCTGCATTGCAGGTAACATCATTACGCCAGCTGGGAGCAGTAATTACCAAGTATTCACCGTCTTCAGCAACTTCGAATTCCAAAGAGGTCAAGGTTTTAACCATTTCTTCTTTAGAGATGGCAATACCAACACGACCGCTGATAACTTCCGGAGTTACTTTAATTACAGCAGGTTTTACTTCTTCAGGATATGCTTCAACGATGCCTGCAACAGTTTCGCAAGCACCCATTTGTTCTAAGAGATAAGCAGCGCGGTTCAATGCGTTGTGAGTTTTGATGGTGTCAACGCCACGTTCGAAACGACCGCTTGCTTCACTGCGGAGGCCCAAGGAACGGGAAGTACGACGGATGGAAGGACCATGGAAGCTTGCAGCTTCGAGCATTACGTTAACAGTTTCACCGGTAACTTCGGTATCGAAACCACCCATTACACCACCAAGACCTACAGCACGTTCTGCGTCGCCGATAACAATCATAGAAGCGTCAAGAGTACGTTCTTGTTCGTCCAAGGTCATCAGTTTTTCACCTTCGCCACCACGACGAACAACCAAGGTATGGTCTGCTACTTTATCGTAGTCATAAGCATGCATAGGTTGACCAAGTTCCAACATTACATAGTTAGTTACGTCAACTACGTTGCTGATGGGGCGCATACCGCAAGCACGCAAGCGTTTTTGCATCCATTCAGGGGATTCAGTAATTTTAATGTTTTTCAATACGCGAACTGCAAAGCGCGGGCAAAGTTCAGGAGCTTCAATTTTAATAGAAGCCATTTCTGCAACATTACCACCAGCAGCTTCTGCTACGTCCATTGCAGGCATTTTCAGCGGGCAACCGGTCAGAGCTGCAATTTCGCGAGCCAAACCGATGATGCTGAAGCAGTCTGCACGGTTAGCAGTCAAGTCAATATCGATAACAACATCGTTCAAGCCAAGTACTTCTTTAACATCAACACCAACAGGAGTATCAGCAGGAAGAATGAAGATGCCTTCGCGTTGAGAAGGAAGAAGCAGTTTGCTGTCAATGCCAAGTTCGTCAGCACTGCAAAGCATACCAAAGGAATCCAAGCCACGCATTTTTACTGCAGCAAGTTTCATACCTTCCGGATTGCGGCTGCTAGGAGGCAGAGTGCTGCCTACAACTGCAACGGGAACGATATCGTTTTGTTTTACGTTTTGAGCACCGGTCAAAATTTGTACGATGCCTTGACCATAATCCATTTGGCAAACCCACAAATGGTCAGAGTCAGGATGACGTTCGATTTGAGTAACTTTACCAGTCAAAACGCCTTCCAAACCTTCGCCAAGATTGGTTACGGTTTCTACTTCCAAGCCGGCACGGGTGATTTTGTCCACCAGTACATCGACAGGAATATTTATATCAACATATTGTTTAAGCCATTCCAAAGATGCTAACATGGTAATCCTCCTTATTTGAATTGACGAATGAAGCGCAAGTCATTTTCGAAGAACAAACGCAAATCATCAATGCCGTATTTAAGCATAGCAATACGTTCAACACCCATACCGAATGCGAAACCGGTTACTTGATCAGGATCGTAACCGCTCATGCGCAATACATTGGGATGAACCATACCACTACCAAGGATTTCAAGCCAGCCGGAGTTCTTGCATACACGGCAGCCTTTACCGCCACAAATTACGCAGGAGATATCAACTTCTGCAGAAGGTTCAGTGAACGGGAAATAGCTGGGACGCAAACGAACTTTAACATCGTTGCCAAACATTTCTTTCAAGAACAGTTCCAAAGTACCTTTCAAATCTGCCAAGCTGATATTTTTATCGATTACAAGACCTTCAACTTGGTGGAACATCGGGGAGTGAGTTGCGTCATAGTCGCAACGATAAACAGTACCGGGAGCAATCATACGAATCGGAGAGTTCGGTTCACGAGATTGCATGGTACGAGCTTGTACCGGAGAAGTATGGGTACGGAGCAGATATTCTTCGGTAATATAGAAGGTATCTTGCATATCACGAGCAGGATGGTCTTGAGGCAGGTTCAGTGCTTCAAAGTTGTAGTAATCTTTTTCGATTTCAGGACCTTCCATTACTTCAAAGCCCATACGCATAAAGATTTTTTTGATTTCACGCATGGTCAAAGTTACGGGATGCAAATGACCTTCGCGGGGTTGACGACCAGGCAAAGTGATGTCCACTTTTTCATTTGCCAATTTATCAGCCAACGCTTTTTGTTCCAAAACAGTAGTTTTAGCGTTGATTTCTTCTTCCAACAAGTTTTTGATTTCGTTAACGATTTGACCGATTTTCGGACGTTCTTCTGCGGACAGTTTGCCCATGCCGCGCAAAATTTCAGTCATAGGACCTTTTTTGCCAAGATATTTGACACGCAGGTCTTTCAATGCGTCCAAAGAGCTAACTTCTGCCAATTCTGCCAAAGCTTGCTCTTTAATAGCCAGTAATTGTTCTCTCATGGTCTTCCTCCTAAAAATAATAAAACCCCTGTAATCAATAAAATTACAGGGGCGAAAAAATCGCGGTACCACCCTTTTTTGTACACTTCATTAATGCCTTAACGCGGCTCACGCCTCACCTACACAGCTTACGCCTTCAGCCAGGGCACTCCCAAGTGAACTTCAACTATAATCTTCGGGCAAGGCTTACAGCCAGCGACCTTGCTCTCTTAACCTATCCTTATAGCCTACTTTCTTGCTCATCGTGCTTAACAGGGGTATTTTCAATTACGAGATATTATAGCATAAATGATGCTGAGAGTAAAGGGAAGGAACTTTCTTCGTTTCAAAAACAAGAAAGTTCCTTATACGAACCACTTATATAAGTTTAGTCTAACTCTTCAACAATCATCTTAATTTCATCTGTTTCTAAAAGATTTTTAATAAGCGCGCCTCGTTCAGAAGGAGTTGCACCAGCAACCTTGTTATTCATTGCTAATACGCGTAAAACTTGGTCAACATCATTGCCGTCGAGCAACAACCTTTTTATTATAGCAATCAACTCTTCCTTTGAGTATTCGTCATTCACGAGAACGCTTTGTTCACTCTTAAACTCATTAACATTTTTAATGACAAGTTCAAGAGTATCCGTACATAAAAGTTCTTTAGCTTTATCCCTTAAATATGCAAAATCTACATTGTCATAGTGGCTACTCAAAAGATATTCTGCCCACTCTGGTGTATCTTGCCAAAACTTTGCAGCTGAAACTCTGTCCAAAATAATATCTTCAATACCAATTACTTCAACAATACCATAAGCAGTCTCGACACGAGTAGTTCTAGAATATTCACCAACAAGTGGACCTTTAGGAAACTCAATTATTACAGATGTATCGTCATGATACCAAATACCATCACCATCATTTTTAAACCCTAAACCTGTCATAACTCTTTTGATGTTATAAGCATCTTTGGCAATAAAGTCAATATCTTTGGTCATATAGCTTGCAGCAGTATAAAACTCAACTGCCGAACCACCAACCATAACAACTTCATTGGCAAATTCTTTCATTCTTTCGCAAATCACAGATGCAATACATAAACGTTCACGTACCGCATCATTCGCATATTTATTATTAATTTCCTTAATAATAGTGGTATCTAACATAATCTATACCCATTCTCAGTTCTAACTAACATTCCAGAAGCAAAAGCATCATTCCAAGCCTTTTTAACTGCTCTAGCCATAGCACGTCTCTCATTCCAAGTTCTAGAAATAATTGGACGTTCAACATTCTTAGGGCGTCTATTAGGTGGAGTAGAGATTAACGTTTCTTTACGTTCGGAAATCCAACTATCTATATTAACAATTTTTGTATAACTCATGGTCTAAGCCTCCAATTATTCAGAAATAAATAGTAGAACAACCCCTCTATATTCAAAAAACAAACTATGCCTATATTAAACTTCTCAACTTTTCCAAGTATACTTTTAATCTTTTATCATTAGGATTTATAAAAGAAGCATGTGTAATTTTACCAATAAAATGATATATATAATTATTTTTGTTATTTCCCACATACTTTAAGTGTTCTTCTAATCCATACTTATCTATGTAATAAAGTACTCTCCTAAAATCACGTCTATCTTTTCTGCTAACTTGTAATTTTTCATTTACAACAATACCTGTTACTTCTTGACGTTGGTTACGTTTTCTTATCCTTGTTTTATCAGGATTAATTTTATAACCCTCACTACTCACAATTTTTCTTATTTTATTAATAACAATCTTTTCATCAAAATCCCCTGACAATGTTAAATCATCAGCATATCTAGTATATCTAATATTTTTATTTTTAACAAAATCAACAATTTTATCATCTAAAGCACTCGCTATTATATTAGACAAATATGGACTAGTTGGTGCACCTTGAGGCAAAGAATCATCCAAACAACACAAATTTGCCAATAAGACCGCTACTGGTTTTCTATAACCAGCATTGAAAAAAACCTTCATCACTTTATTAAAACATATTGATGGGAAAAAATCTTTCAAATCAATAGTAAGCACTTTATTTTGTCTCTTATGAAATTTTGCATTGTCTTTTATAGATTTACCATGCACATAAGCTTTAGCATAAGGACTAATTTTTATATTGCACAGTATCTCCTTATAAATCCATTCTTGAATCTCTTTAAGACTAGGCAATGGTTCATTTATCTCTCTGTCTCCACCATTCTTCTTTTTTATAAAGAAAGTCCTATAAAATTTTTTAGGAGAATTAGATGCCGAATAAACATACTCCTTTGAGTATCCAACCAACTTACAAAAATGTTCTTGATTGTATATTATTGGTAAATTACTATCATATAATTTTTTTGCATATGCTAATTGTTCAATACAATAAGAATCATCCTTATTATGTATTTTCGCTATCCCATAATAATTGCTTTCGTAAGTTTCCCAATTCATAGAATACCTCTTTTTATAAAAATGGCAGTATAACTACAAAAATATCTTTCTTCTTTATAACTAGCTTATAAAGAAGAGTGAACAAATGACATGTCATTTGTTCACCTTCGCAAACTAAAAAGTTTTAAACTCCTGTTTAAAATAAATTTAGTTTGCGAAAAGGCTAGAAAAGTCAGTTCTTCTCTGATTGACGAACTCATCAATCATCACCTAAGTGAATGAGTCTAGTTATACTGCCAAATTTATTCTATAAAAACATCAAATTTATTTATTTTTTCTATTCTACATTCTACCAAAGGTTCAATATGGTTAATTTTTTTCATAATATCATTCAATCTGTTAAATTCTTCAATACCAGAATCTGATAACACAAAATTCATATAACCATCTATAACTACCATACCATTATTTATTAATTTAGAATACTCTTGCGCAATGTAAGCATAAGTATAGCCAAGTCTAACAATATTAGATATATTACTATTATCCTTGATTGATTTTAATAATAACCATTTAAACTTCTCTTCCATATTTACTCCTAAAATCTAGGGAACGGAGCTTTATTAGCTCTATCATTCTCCTCCCAAAATACAGGAAAAGTATTGTTAGGTGTTCTTTTCATAGTTACTA
>CALCHC010000011.1 GCA_937901335.1 uncultured Phascolarctobacterium sp.
CACGCAGGTAACCAAAATCAGTTACGTTATGTGTGCTATAGTTACCTTCGCCGTTTTCAAAGAAAGCACCTACGGTCAAGCCATTAGCATTAGTTTTACCAACACCAACAATACCACTCCAACCATTTACATTAACATGACTACCGGTTGCGTATTCAGAAGCGTTGCCATACAGAGCTGCAAATACCTTGTAATCTTTATCTTCGTCACGAGCAAGAGCGTTAATGCCAAGCTCAACAAGTTCACTGCCTTGGTCGGTAAACGCAGTTGCCACCGCACGGGATTCGCCCACTACCAGAACTTGGTCATTACGTTTGGAAACAGGTTTAGGACCACTTTCAGGATAAGTAGCTGTTCCGTAAAGTTCTTCAAATTCTGGGCCATCTTCCGGAGTTAATTCTTCACCAACTAATTGGATTATAATGTCATGAGTATCATTGTCACCGTTTAATTTTTCAGATTCAATACTTGTACTATTAGGTCCACCAGTATTGCCTTCATAAACGATTTCAGCTTCATAAATCCTTGCAACACCACGATGAATTTTTGCTACTTTAGAATCACTGGCAATATCGCCTGTAGTACTATCACTATCAATTAAGGTCATCTTTGCATTTGCCTTAAAGGTTTCGTCATCGCCTGCAACGTACAAGTTGTTAACGGTAATAATGGTACCTTCTCTAGGAACTAATTGTAAAGCACCTACTTTAACAGCAGGGTTTTCAGTATCCCATTTCACGTGTTCAAAGATGATTTCGTCAAAGCCTTGAATACTTTTAACATTATAATCACTAGTGTCGTGCAAGTGACGCCAGGAATATTTATCGGTGCCAATGGTTAAGATGTTGTTAGCACCATTAGTATATGCACCATAGGTCGCATGATAACCACCATTTCTATCAATCAAAGCCCCACCGTACAAGTCGGCACCTTTCACATTTGCATCACCGCTAATGGTTACTTTATTACCATATGCATCAGGCTCATTGGGATTAACTAAATAACCACCAGCTACAATGCCTTCAAAGTTGCCATCATAAAGAGTTACGATATTATCAGATGAAGTCCTATTTTCATCAGTTGTTCCCCCAGCCCAGCCGCCGTAAACACCTTTAAATGTAGAGTCAGAGGTTAC
>CALCHC010000012.1 GCA_937901335.1 uncultured Phascolarctobacterium sp.
TATTTGACGGCGCACACGAACAAGATATTTCTGAAGCTTTGGAATTGGCAGGCATTGACCAAACTGCTAAAACCACTCTGTATGACGGTCGTACCGGCGAACCTTTCGATAACAAAGTTACCGTTGGCTTGACCTACATGCTGAAACTTCACCATTTGGTTGACGACAAAATCCATGCCCGCAGCACCGGCCCGTACTCCCTCGTTACCCAACAACCCTTGGGTGGTAAGGCACAATTCGGTGGCCAACGCTTTGGTGAAATGGAAGTTTGGGCGCTGGAAGCATACGGCGCTGCTTACACCCTCCAAGAAATTCTCACCGTTAAGTCTGACGACGTTGTAGGTCGTGTAAAAACCTATGAAGCAATCGTTAAAGGTGAAAATGTTCCTGATCCGGGTATCCCTGAATCCTTCAAAGTACTTGTTAAAGAATTGCAATCCATCGGTTTGGATATCAAAGTTCTTAACGAAGACGAAGAAGAAATCTCCTTGCGTGACAGCGATGAAGACATCGTAGAAACTGCACGTGAAGTTGATATGGACATCGAAGGCAGAGTAGTTGAACCTACTTCTGAAGAAGTTGTTGTAGACGATTATGCTGATAACGATGTAACTGAGGACGATAGCGACTTGATTGCTGATTTGGGCAACTTGAGCGTAAGAGATAATCTGTCCGATGATTATGACATGTAATAGAAGGGAGCGAGCGATTCTTGTTAGATGTAAATAATTTTGAGTCTATGCGTATTGGTCTGGCATCTCCTGACCAAATCAGAGCTTGGTCCTATGGTGAAGTTAAAAAACCTGAAACCATTAACTACAGAACTTTGAAACCGGAACGTGACGGTTTGTTCTGCGAAAGAATCTTTGGCCCTACCAAAGACTGGGAATGTCATTGCGGTAAATATAAACGCATTCGTTATAAAGGTATTGTCTGCGACAAATGCGGCGTTGAAGTAACCCGTAGCAAAGTTCGTCGTGACCGTATGGGTCATATCGAATTGGCAGCACCTGTTTCCCACATTTGGTACTTCAAAGGTATTCCTAGCCGTATGGGTTTGATTCTTGACGTTTCTCCCCGCAGCTTGGAAAAAGTATTGTATTTTGCTAACTACATCGTCCTCGATCCGGGCGAAACTCCGCTGTCCAAAAAACAATTGCTCAGCGAAAGTGAATATGTAGAAGCTCGTGATAAATATGGCGACGCATTCAAAGTTGGTATGGGTGCTTCCGCAGTTAAAGAATTGTTGGAAGAAATCGACCTGCAAGCTTTGACTAATGAACTGCGTGCTGAAATGAAAGAAGTAAGCGGCCAACGTAAAGTACGTGCAGTACGTCGTTTGGAAGTTTGCGAAGCTTTCCTTAAATCCGGTAACCGTCCTGAATGGATGATTCTGGATGTAGTTCCGGTAATTCCGCCTGAACTGCGCCCCATGGTACAACTTGACGGCGGTCGTTTTGCAACCTCCGACCTCAACGATTTGTATCGTCGTGTAATTAACCGTAACAATCGTTTGAAACGTTTGCTTGAGCTCCACGCTCCTGATATCATCGTTCGTAACGAAAAACGTATGCTCCAAGAAGCTGTTGACGCTTTGATTGACAATGGTCGTCGTGGCCGTCCTGTAACCGGTCCTGGCAACCGTCCCTTGAAATCTTTGTCCGATATGCTCAAAGGTAAACAAGGTCGTTTCCGTCAAAACTTGCTTGGTAAACGCGTTGACTACTCTGGCCGTTCCGTAATCGTAGTTGGTCCGGAACTGAAAATGCATCAATGCGGTTTGCCGAAAGAAATGGCTCTGGAACTCTTCAAACCTTTCGTTATGAAACGTTTGGTAAACAGCGGCGAAGCTACCAATATTAAGAGTGCTAAACGCATGGTAGAACGTGCAAGCACTATCGTATGGGATATCCTTGAAGAAGTTATCAAAGAACATCCTGTACTTCTCAACCGTGCACCGACCCTTCACAGACTGGGTATCCAAGCATTCGAACCCATTCTCTCTGAAGGCCGTGCAATTAAATTGCATCCCCTCGTTTGTACTGCATACAACGCTGACTTTGACGGTGACCAAATGGCAGTCCATCTGCCCCTTTCTGTTGAAGCGCAAGCAGAAGCTCGTATGCTGATGCTTTCCGTAAACAACATCTTGGCTCCGAAAGACGGCAAACCTGTAGCTGTTCCTTCCCAAGATATGGTTTTGGGTTCTTACTACCTGACCATCGTTCGTGAAGGCGCTAAAGGTGAAGGTATGCGCTTCAGCAGCGTTGACGAAGCTCAATTGGCTTACTACCATGGCGTAGTTGCGTTGCAAGCACAAATCAAAGTATATATTCCCAATGACCAAATCATTGGTGAAGAAAAAACTGAAGGCATGAGCCTTGTTACCACTACCGTTGGTAACACCATCTTCAACGGCGAATTGCCCAAAGAAATGCGTTACTACCATAAAGAAGTTAATGCTGATGGCGTAGAAGAATGGCACCTTGGCAAACTCATGGACAAAAAAGAATTGGGTAACCTTGTTGCTAAAGCACACAAATTGTTTGGCAACTTGCGTACTGCTGAAATTCTTGACGTTGTTAAGAAAATGGGTTACAACAACGCTTGCCGTGCTGGTATCTCCATCGCAACTTCTGACATTAAAATTCCTGCAGAAAAAGCAGAAATCTTGGAAGCAACTGAACGCGAAGTTGATAAGACTGAAAGATTGTTCCGTCGCGGCTTGATGAGCGATGATGAACGTTATCGTAAAGTTATCTCTTTGTGGGAAAAAGCAACTGACAAAGTTACCGAAAAACTCATGGCAAGCACCATGGATAAATTCAACAGTGTTTACATGATGGCTAACTCCGGTGCGCGCGGTAACACCCAACAAATTCGTCAATTGGCTGGTATGCGTGGTTTGATGGCCGATCCGACCGGTAAAATCATCGACCGTCCTATCAAAGCAAACTTCCGTGAAGGCTTGTCCATTTTGGAATACTTTATTTCTACTCACGGTGCTCGTAAAGGTTTGGCGGATACCGCACTGCGTACCGCTGACTCCGGTTACTTAACCCGTCGTCTGGTAGACGTTGCTCAAGACGTTATCGTTCGCGAAGATGACTGCGATATCGTAGGCATGAACCTCGTTAAAGAACGTAACCGTCTGTGCAAAGCTGTTCTTGGCTGCAGCCAAAACAAAGTTATGGAAAACATCATGGGTCGCACCCTTGCAACCGGCATTTATGCTGAAGATGGTTCCATTATTGCTGAAGCTGACACCAACATCACTGAAGATTTGTACAACAAGCTGAACGCTGCGAAAGTAGAAGAAGTTACCCTGTACAACGATGATGATATGAATGGCGAAGAAACCGAAACAGTACGCATCAACATTAGCGATGAATATGCTAATGGCGTATTGAAAGAAGCTATGGTTCATAACTTCGACGGTAAAGAAGTTGCAATCGACATCGTAAACGGTGAAGGTGAAGTAATGGCTGCTGCTGGCTCCACCATGACCGTAGAAATCATCGACGCAATCCTCGCTGACGGTACTGTTAAAGAAATGCGTATCCGCAATAACGATATTGCTGGTATCGAAGTTGAAGCAATTACCGAAGGCAAAAATAAAGAAACTGTTATCGAATCTCTCTTCAACCGTATCATCGGTCGTAACTTGGCAGAAGACATCTGCGATGACGAAGGCAACGTACTCTATCACATCAACGAATACGTTACCGAAGCAATGGCAGAAGCTATTTGCAAGATTCGTACCAAAGTTAAAGTTCGTAGCGTACTCACCTGTAAATCCAAATTTGGCGTTTGCCGTAAATGCTATGGTCGCAACCTGGCAACTAACAAAAACGTTGACGTTGGTGAAGCAGTTGGTACTATCGCAGCACAATCCATCGGCGAACCTGGTACTCAGCTTACCATGCGTACCTTCCACACCGGCGGCGTTGCAGGCGGTGACGATATTACCCAAGGTTTGCCGCGCGTAGAAGAATTGTTCGAAGCACGTAAACCTAAACATCCTGGTATTCTTACCGAAAACAGTGGTTCCGTTCACATCGTTGAAGAAGGCGGCTCTCGTCGCGTAATCGTAACTGGTGACGACGGTTTAGGCCAAGAATACACCATTCCTTACGGTTCCAAACTTTCTGTTAAAGAAGGCGACGAAATCCAAAAAGGCGATCGTCTTACCGAAGGTTCTCTCAATCCGCACGACGTATTGCGTATCAGCGGCCTGAAAGCTGCTCAACACTACTTGGTATCTCAAGTAGTTGGCGTATATAAATCTCAAGGTGTAGATATCAACAGCAAACACATTGAAGTTATGGTTCGTCAAATGATGCGTAAAGTTCGTATTGAAGAATCCGGTGACACCACAATGCTTCCGGGCGAATATATCGACGTAGCAGAATTCGAAGAACAAAATGCGGAAATCATCGAAGCTGGTAAAGAACCTGCTGAAGGTCGTCCCATTTTGCTCGGTATTACCAAAGCTTCTTTGGCTACCGACTCCTTCCTCTCCGCTGCATCCTTCCAAGAAACCACTCGCGTATTGACCGACGCTGCTATTAAAGGCAAAGTTGATCCGCTGCTTGGCTTGAAAGAAAACGTTATCATTGGTAAATTGATTCCTGCTGGTACCGGCATGGGCCGCTATCGCGACATCAAAATCAAATACAACGTTGAAAAACCGGAAGACCAAGAATAATCAATAAAAATAATGCACTGCTAGGCTGAGAAGCTTGGCAGTGCATTTTATTTTTGTCTTAAAAATGGTATAATATTTTTCGTGAGAGGGAGGTACTGCTATGAAAAAGCTTTTAATTTTTATCCTGACTGCAATAATGTTATGTGTAAGTATGACGGCGTTGGCTGCTAAAAAAGAATACAATCCTTACGTTAAATATGTTTTGGAAGATGAAGAATACCAAGAAACATTACTCACAATTAACTCTGTAAAGATGGAGCGATTGCCTAAAGTTGCAGTAATGTATGTAAATAATTCCCAAGCCGATTATTATAAAGCTATTGATAAAGAGATTATGAAAAACTTTAAGGTGATTCTTAATCCCTACATCTATCAATTTATTGATGGTACTCCTTATATGAAGCAGCTTGCAGAAATGGGCATTGAAGATTTGACTACTGCTGAACGCGCAGATATTCTTGATGCCTACGAAGGTAGTGATATTGATTACGTTATCTTTTTACAAATTGAACCGATGCTCCGTAAAGATAAAGTAAGTACTTTCTCCAAAGGCAAAGAAATGACTGCGACTGCTCCTTTTAAAATACTTGATATTAAAAATAGAAAAGCACTTTATAATGGCAGAATTACCAAAGTAGGAGAAACTAGCACGATGTTCTTTAAGCTTGGCAACAAAGGTGCTGCTATGGAAGCTATTGAGATGATAAACGACAAAGTAAATTATGAAATCAAAAAGCGTTTGCCTAAATATAAACGCACTGATGTAAATGCATTTTATCAAAACAAGAGTATCGTAGAAGCTGAAGCAAGCTTTAACATTACTAATACAAAGGAGACTGTGAATGTTAATTAAAAAATTCCCTGCCCCCAGTAGAATAGATTATGTGGCATCACCTTACGAGCCTAACGAAGATGGCGTAATGGACGTGGGCTATTACAATGGTGCGTTGAGTGATGGTCGTGCTTATCGCTTGGAGTGCTGGCGTATGGACGAAATGCTGATGATGACAGTAATGTTCTCTGATTTGGGATTGAGTGCTTGGAAACGCCAGGATATGTTCTATTTGCTGGAGTTGGAAGGTATTTTGGAATACACTTCTCCTAAACGAGCAGTGCAATGCGCAATGACTAAGGATGATGCAGATAAAGGCGTGTGGGCGCTGAATATGATGCTCAGTAACGGTAAAGGTACTTATGGTAAGTTGTTAGTGCCTCTGCAAAGTTATAAATAAGGATACATCTTTGAGGGAGTTTTAAGGAGGATATGTTATGGAAAAAGAACGTTGTAACGAAGCTAACTGCCCCTGTAAAAAAGTAGACTGCGTAAATCACGGCAGATGCTGTGACTGCATTATGAACCATCGTAAAAAAGGAACTTTGGTTTCTTGCATGCGTATGATGTTAGAAGAACAAGAAGCAAAGAAATAAGACGAACTAGAGGAGAGTAACATCTCCTCTTTTCTTTTCCCTAAAAACATCGCTTTGACAAATTTAAAAATTATAATAAACAAGGAAAAATAGTTTAGCTTGGAGAATTATATTAAGATAGTTAGTCTGTAAAAAATTATGTATATGTTTTTATAAAAGGAGGAAAAGATTATGGGTTTGATTAAAGCTGGTATGGGTGCAGTTGGTGGCGTGTTAGGCGACCAATGGAAAGAGTTTATATATTGTGACAGCTTGGCTGCTGACGTGCTCGTTACTAAAGGTCAAAAACGTTTGAGCAGCGAAGGTAGAAGCTCCAACACTAGCGGTGAAGCTAACGTAATCAGCAATGGTTCCGTTATCGCAGTTAACGAAGGTCAAGCAATGATTATCGTGGAACAAGGCAAGGTTGTTGATTTGTGCGCTGAACCGGGCGAATACATTTATGACCAAAGCACTGAGCCTTCTATTTTCGTGGGCGATTTGAGCACTGGTATTATGGACGTGTTCCGTCAAATTGGTAAACGCTTTACCTTTGGTGGCGATCCTGGCAAAGATCAAAGAGTTTATTACTTCAATATTAAAGAAATTATGGGCAACAAATACGGTACTCC
>CALCHC010000013.1 GCA_937901335.1 uncultured Phascolarctobacterium sp.
AAATGCGCCTTCTTACAAAAAATTCCTATGACTAATTACGGTATTGCTATTGCCTATATGAACGGTATTTTGAAAAGAACTGTTGCACCATTACCAGAAATAGCTAGAATCTTAGAGTAATTTCATTATTTTTGAATAGTTTTAAGCGAAACACCTAAATTTCTAAATTTAGGTGTTTCTTTTCTTTATAAAACTGCACTAGAGCTAATTCGAATCTTTGTTTACCATTGGCTAGACATTTTAATAACATTATGTTAATATGTAGAAAAAACTAACGAGGTGAATGAGATGGGCAGAGGAAAACGTGCAGAATCTCGTTGTAGATATTTAGTAAGAGAAATCGCTAGTCAAAAAGGATGGAACGTTAGACATCCACAGAAAGGTGGCGATTTTCTAGAGGAACAAGAAATCGAAGATTATTTTCCTGACTCCGGACTTGGTAAAACTAAGCCTGATTTTTTGATTTGTAAGCACTATAAACCAATTATTGTTGTCGAAGCTAAAAATGAAATAAAAAAAATAGAGCTTGCTCTTTCCGAAGCTATTGAATATGCCAATATGATAAATAGCAATGGAATATACTCCGTTAATATTGCTATAGGTGTTGCTGGCGAAGAAGATAATGGGTATATCTTTAAAACTGTTATTCTTAGTAATGGGAAATGGGTTCCACTCTGCTCTCATGGGTTCAGCCTAACAAGCTTTCCAAGTTTTAGTGAAATTGAAACTGCTTTGTTAAGTAATAATGGTACTACGGAAGTAACTATTCCCAAAGTATCTGACTATATCACAACTGCAATACAATTATCTGCTACTCTTCGTTCTGCTAAAATCGAACCTTCTCTAAGACCTAAAGTATTAGGTGCTGTAATTACTGCACTGTATCAAGGAGAAATTAATTTAGATGAAGGAAAAGAACTTTCTTCCATAAATGAATTAGTTGAAGAAGCTATTGCATCAACAGACCATTTCAAGGAATCTAAAAAGCTTCAACTTATCGAAACTTTACGATTATCAGATGCAGATTATGCAAGGCTAGCACCCAAGATGGGTAAAATAGTACATACACTTAAAGCTCTTAATATTAAATCAATATTAAGAACCGATACTGACTTTCTAGGTCTTTTATACGAAGCATTTATCAGATATGGCTATGATAATAATTCTCTAGGCATTGTTTTTACTCCACGCCATATTACTAAATTTTGTACAGATTTGATTGAAGTAACAGCACAAGACACAGTTATTGATATCGCATGTGGTTCTGGTGGTTTTTTAGTTGCTTCCTTCGATAGAATGTTGAAAACTTCTAAAGATCTTGGAGTATCTTACGATAATATTCGTGAGTCATTATACGGATTTGATACAAATCCAACCGTTTGGGCTCTTGCTGCTCTTAATATGTTTTTTAGAGGTGACGGGAAAAGCCATATTGAGAATGCAAGTTGTTTTGATCTTCACAGCAAAGAAAGTGTAAAAGGTCGCTTTACAAAAGCTCTTATTAATCCCCCATTCTCTCAAGAAGAAGAACCTGAACGTGATTTTATTGATACAGCTATGTCTGCATTACATAAAACAGGTTTATTGGCAGTGGTAGTTAAATCCGGAATTTTTGCTGATGAAGATAATGCTATTTGGAGAAATAATTTTCTTATTAGCAATTCAATTATTGGTATGATAAGTCTACCAGGAGACCTATTCTATCCCACAGCAGTCGATACAACAATTATGATTGCTACACCTCGAAGCCAAAAACCAACAGACTATGTTTTTATGGCTAAGATATGGAACGATGGTTTCCGAAAATTAAAGGGAAAACGAGTCGAAGCACCTGGTTCACAACTTGATGAAGTGCTTAATGAATTTATTAAATTCAAATCAGGTCAGCCAATCTCTTCTAATTTAGTAACTTTAGTGAAGGCTGAAAAAATAATGCAGAAAGGCGCTGAATTTTGTCCTGAAGAGTATCTACCTCAGCCAGAATTTCCGAAATCTGTACAAGAACGATATCAAGACGAAATTACAAAATCCATTCTTACAACAGCAGTTTGCATCGAAGATATTGCAGACGAAGTAATTTCATCATTCCCAGCATGGAAAAATTTACCAACAATGCCATATGGAAAAACTGATTGTATCGAAAAATTCTTTACTGTAAGAGGGGGAAAATCAGTTGGCGAAAGCAACTATAATTCTGGCTCATGTCCGTATATTTCCTCAGGTGATTCTCAAAATAGCATAATTCGTTTAGTTAGTGATGTTGATAACGAAGTATTCCCTGAAGGAGCCATTACTGTTACTTGTTTTGGGAAAGCATATGTTCAGCCATGGAGATTTATGGCCAGAGGTAATGGTGGCAGTGCTGTACGGGTTTTAATTCCAAAATTTTCCATGTCATATGCAGAGCTAGTTTGGTTTGCAGCTCAAATTAATATGCAGAGATGGAGATTCTTCTATGGAAGAATGGCTATTTTAAAAAGACTTAAACAAATTAAATTAACTGCGCCGAGCCAAAGGATACCAGATACTAACTTATCCATAGCTAATAAAGTGTTGGCTTTATCTAATAAAGTACTCGAAATTATGAAAGAATAGCATACAAAAATAAAAACTCCTCCGTATAAAATAATATACGGAGGAGTTAACTTTTATGTTAATAAGAAAACATCAACAATATTTTATGCATTGATAATCTTATTGAATTTTTCAGAGTTTGCTTCAATAGCTTGCTTACCACCAACTACGCAAACGTAGCCGTCACTGAGCATATCACGAATAACAACTGCAAGTGCATGTAAGTCTTCGTTAGTTACGTCAAGAACTTCATTACGAGCTTTTTGGCGTTGTTCGTCAGTAATGTTTTTGAGCCAAGCGGTAGTTACAGCATCAAGACGCATAGTATTGGTAAGCGGAGTATCCATACCGCTGATGGTACCAATTACATATTTATCAAGTTCACGTGCAGAGAACTCTTCTTGTTCCAACCAAGCAGGCAAATCGTAGTATGCTTGCAAGGATTCAGCAAGCTTCGGATCACGGTAGGAAGCAAAGATTGCCAAACCGTTACTATCGAAACGAGTGGTTGCACCGTAAGCACCGCCCTGAATACGAATCTTAGTCCAAAGGTATTCGTAACGCAGGATGGTTTCCAAAATACGCATTGCACCAGTATATTTGTGACCATGTTTAATGAAGTTGCCACCAGCTACAACGTATTGAACCTTGCCTGCAGTAGTGATTGCTTCATTAACTTCATTCAAGGGAATGATGTTGGGAGCTTTACCTGCAATGTCAGATTCAGGCAGCAGATTGGTAAAATCAAGTGCCCATTGACGAACTTCTTCACGCAAATCTTCATCACAGGAATAAGCAAACATGTAGCAGGTTTGTTGGAAGAATTTTCCAAGCAAAGTACGAAGCTCTGCCAGAGCAGCTTCCCCTACTTCATCAAAGTTATCTACCAAGTTTTTCAAGAATTGGTAGTAAGTGAAGTGGTCTTGCTCGTTAACACGTGCAGCAGCACTGCAATAGCCATACAAACGGGAAATTGCAATGTTTTGACCACGGCTAAAGAAGCTACCATCCCAATCAGTTTTAAGCTCTGCTACAAGCTCGCGGAAACGATTGATATCGTCCAGCTTGGTTTCCAAAGCTACAGATTTGAGAATTTCAAAAAGCTTGGGCAGATTTTCCATCAAAGCTTTTGCTTTTACAGAGAAATTGATTTTATAAACATCAGCATCGTTGGAATCAGACAAGGCGTGAGTATTGAAGGCAATACCGCCAGTGTACATGATGCTATTGGTTGCCAATTCTTCGTAGGTAAAGCTTTCGGTGTTAAATTTACCTAAGACATCAGTGAGCAAGTAACAGTAAGGCAACAATCTGCTTTCAACACCGGTCATATCAAAAAACCAGTTAAAGTAAGCAATTTTGTTAGTTACAGCAGGAACATATAACAAGGTATTATTGCCAATTTTTTCTTCTTGAGCATTGAACTGTTCAATTTCACGGCGAATGTCGCTACGTTGTAAGATAGGAATAGAAGCTAAGTCTTCCGGTCTATCTGGAGTTGCTTGACGGATGTGCAGTTCAACACAATCTGCCGCATAAGCTTCAAGCTCTTCAGTAGTCATGGATGCTTTTAAAGCAGCCATTTTTTCTACTTCAATTGCACGGTCAGCTTCTTCCTTACCAGGTTGCGGAACTAAGGAAACAATTACTTTGTGAGTGTTATCTAAGAGATAGCCTTCAATTAATTGTTCATAGTAACGAGTTTTTAAGCCCTCACGCAATTCTTTGAGCATTTGATTGTAGCGCATGCCGTCAAAGGGGTTACCACCGTAAAGCCAGTTATCCATGACACCAATGCCATAAATCAAGCCTTTGGGATATGCACCAAAGTCAGATTCACGCATTTTGAACTCAGTGGAGTTAAGGGCAGCTTCAAGAAGCTTTTTATCAAGACCGTTGATGGTGATTTCTTGCAGGTTTTTGTAGATGGCACTGATGAATTTATCACGATGTGCCAGCTCACTACCGGAAGCTTTAATGCTAAAGATAGGTTGCAACAAGCTTCCTACATAGCTACCGCTAATATTTTGAGCAATGCCTTCATTTAAGAGCGCTCTACGGAGCGGAGAAGATTCAGATTCCAAAAGCACGCCTTCCAGCAAGCGTAAAGCCATGGAGGTTTTTACATCAGTAGCTTTACCTACAACGATGGAAAGCTCGTGATAGGTTTTAGCAGTGCAATCCTCCCCTGCGTCTACTGGATAGAAAGCTTCTACTTCTTTAGTACGAGCATAAGGAGCTTGTATGGGAATTTCAGAATCTACTTTACCTGTTTTAGTGAAGTTAGAAAGATATTCTTCATCTAAATAAGCCAAGGTTGCTTCGATATCCATATCGCCATACAAATAAATGTAAGAGTTTTCCGCACTATAGTAAGTTTTGTGGAAGTCTTCAAACATTTCTTGAGTCAGTTCGGGAATCGCTTCAGGATAACCACCGGATTCAAAACGATACGGAGTATCAGGGAACAAAGCTTTCATAGCTTCGTTTTCCATCAAAGCATCAGGAGAAGAATAAACGCCTTTCATTTCATTATACACTACACCATTATAGGTAAGTTCATCTTCTGCACTTTCAAGATTGTAGTGCCAACCTTCTTGACGCAAGGTAAATTTGTTTTCATAAAACAAGGGATAGAACACCGCATCCAGATAAACATCCATCAAATTGCGGAAGTCCTTATCATTGCGACTTGCAACAGGATACATGGTTTTATCAGGATAAGTCATAGCATTGAGGAAAGTGTTCAAAGAACCTTTAACCAATTCTACGAAGGGTTCCTTTAAATGATACTTTCTGGAACCGCACAAAGCAGAATGTTCCAAAATGTGAGCAACACCGGTATCATCACGGGACGGAGTTCTAAAAGCAATGGAGAAAACTTTATTATCATCATCATTGCCTAAATATAAAAGGTGAGCACCACTTTGGAGATGCTCCATCAAAAATACATTACTATGTACTTCTTCAACATATTCAGCTTGAAGTACCTTAAAGCCATTGTAAGTTTTATTTAATTCTAATTGCATAAGTACCTCCTATTAATCTATCTTTTATATTCTAACACATTCTTTGATGGAAAACCGTAATTTTACTGTGAATACTTGCACAAAAATAGGTCTACCTTTATAATATTGGTAGTATTATAGCACTAAGGTGATGTCAAAAGGAGAGATTGATATGGACGAAGCACGTTTTAGCCTGCGTATTCACCCTGTTATTATGAATAAGATGAAGTACATTGCTAAAAACAATGGACGCTCTTTAAATAAGGAAATTGAGCAGATTTTGAAATGGGTTATTGATGACTACGAACGCAAATGCGGACGCATCGACCTTGCCAACAAACAAGACCCTTTCATTTAAAATTAAACATCCCCTAAACTAAAAGAACGCGAGCAGCTGTACTGCCCGCGTTTTTTACATTTAAAGCTTATATTATTGTTTGATTGCGCCTTTTACTTTGTTGGTTTTTTGCCAGAAGAAAGCTGCAATAATCATACCAATACCAATGGCGTCAGTGATTTCACCAGGGATAATCATGCAGATACCGCCTACCAAGAACATTGCGCGTTGAAGAATGTTCAAGAGGTTTTGGCAGAAGCCAACCATTGCAATGGAAGCACCCCACATACCGATAACTGCGGTCAAACCACTGTATACTACGGTGAACGGAGTTGCGTTAATCATCAACAATTCAGGAGCCAATACGAAGATGTACGGTACGATGAACGCTGCGATTGCAAGTTTCGCTGCGTTAACGCCAGTACGCATGGGGTTCGCACCTGCAATACCTGCACCAGCAAATGCTGCCAATGCTACAGGCGGGGTTACGTCTGCTACGATACCAAAGTAGAAAGCAAACATATGAGCTGCCAATACAGGAACGCCCATTTGTACCAAAGCAGGAGCTGCGATGGTAGAAGTGATTACATAGTTAGCAGTGGTCGGAACGCCCATACCAAGAATCAAGGAAGTAATCATGGTAAAGAACATTGCCGGGAGCAATGCACCACCGGACAAGTCGAGAAGCGCAGTAGCAACTTTCAAGCCTACACCGGTTTTGGTTACTACACCAATGATGATACCTGCAGTAGCACAAGCAATCAATACGCCAAGTACGCCCATGGAACCATCAATCAAGCCTTGTACGCCTTGTCTAAAGGTAATACGGGTGGAAGCACGCAAGCTTGCACAGCAGATGCTCAGAAGGATTGCTGCCAATGCTGCACGCATCGGGGTAAAACCGCTAACAAGCAAGTAAACGATTACGATAAGCGGAAGAGCCAAATGGCCTTTTTCCACGAAGAGTTTTTTGAAGGAAGGCAATTCTTCACGGGGAGTGCCTTTCAAATCGTATTTTTTAGCTTCGTAGTGAACGCCCAGCCATACGCCAATGTAGTACAAGAGTGCAGGAATAACTGCTGCTTTTACTACGTCGAAGTACGGAACGCCTACGAATTCAGCCATCAAGAATGCTGCTGCACCCATTACAGGAGGCATTAATTGACCACCGGTGGAAGCTGCTGCTTCTACTGCACCTGCAAATTCAGGACGGTAGCCTAATTTTTTCATCATAGGAATGGTGAACGCACCAGTACCTGCTACGTTACCTACGGAAGAACCGGATACAGTACCCATCAAGCCGGAGGAAAGTACTGCTACTTTAGCAGGACCGCCTGCTGCCCAACCTGCGATAGCGTTAGCAATATCAATGAAGAATTTGCCAAGACCAGTGGTTTCCAGGTAAGCACCAAACAAAATGAAGAGATAAATAAAGGTAGAAGATACGCCCATGGGAGTACCAAAGATACCTTCAGTGGTGAAGAACAAGTGGTCAAACATTTCTTGAACGCCTACACCACGGTGAGCCAAAATACCGGGAATGTACGGACCAAAGAAAGCATAAACCATAAAGAAGAAAGCTACGGTAATCATCGGCCAGCCTACTACACGACGAGCAGCTTCGAATACCATAAAGGTACCAACCAGACCAACGATGAAGTCAGTTTCATTGTTCATACCGGCACGCAATACCAGTTCTTGGTAATTCACTACGATGTAGAGTGCACTAGCAGCACTGACTACTGCAAAGAGAATATCCAAAGGATGCATGGATTTTCTAGACCAAGATGCACGCGCAGGATAAAGTAAGAAAATCAAAACGAAACCAAATGCCAAATGCACTGCACGTTGTAAATGAGCGTCTAATACGCCAAAGGTTGCAGTATACAATTGGAAAATAGCAAATACGATACAAATACCTTTAATAATATAGTCCCACATACCAGTCATGGAACGCTTATTGGATTCCTTATCGTACTTTTGCAACACCTCTTCTGCTGAAAGCTCTTTAATTTCTTTAGCAGACATGGTATCAACCTCCCCCAAATAAAAATTTTAAAATAAATCGTACTTCCTTTGCCAATATTGCCAGCGGTATTCAGCTTTCACTTGTACCAAACTGCCATGCCCAAACAAAGCACATAAATCATAAACATTATTATAGTGAACTATACACGGCATTGCCTGTTCAGCGATACGCAAATCCACCTGTTTGTACGGTCTATTCATCACCAGTTGGAACTTACCGTCCCCTGTTTGACTAAACACACCATCATTAGGAGAATATGGGTATCCCCAACCCAGGGATTCAAACCGTGTATGAGTCATTGTCAAATCATTAACTCCGTTTACGGTAAAGAACTCTTCCCATGGTGTTTTCTCAACGGAATGAGTAAAACGAATATTCCAGACATCGCCAACCTTGCTGTCAAAAGCAATTGGCTCCCTCTCCCCCTCAGGGTTTAGAGAAACAACTATAGCAGTAGCATACCATAAAAAACTTGCTACTGCAAAGATTATAAGCAAATATATTGATAACTTTAGTTTTAAAAAAGACCGGGAACCGGCTTGCGCCAGTTTCCGGTCTTGAAGACTTGACGTCATATTAAACCCTTATTTTTCTTTAAAGAATTTTTCAGCGCCCGGAGCAAATTTAATGGACATACCGTCAGAAGCGGATGCTTTGGTGATTGCGTTTGCAGCAGAGTGAGCAGCTTTCATACGATCCAAGTTGGAGTACAGAGCTTTTGCTACGTCATAAGAAGTTGCAGCATCCATTTTGTCGGTTACTGCCAACATGCATTTAACTGCTACAGCCGGAACGTCAGCAGCTTGTTTGTTATAGGTGTTAGCTTTAATGGTCAGTTTGGTGTAGAACGGATATTTAGCGATCAAAGCGTCAGCTTTATCAGCTTCTACCGGAATCAGAACTACGTCGTTAGAAGTGGAGATATCTTGAATAGCAGCGGTGGGATGACCAGCAGTTACGAATGCAGCGTCAACGTTGCCGTCTTTCAATGCACTTGCAGCTTCGCCGAAGGACAAGTATTGAACTTTCATATCTTCATAAGTCAAGCCATAAGCAGCCATGATTTGACGAGCGTTTGCTTCAGTACCGGAACCAGCAGCACCTACAGCAATGCGTTTGCCTTTGAAGTCATCGATGGAATCGATGCCGGTTTTTTTCAAGGTTACGATTTGAACGGTTTCAGGATACAGAGTTGCCAAGCCTTGGAGACCAGCTACTTGTTTGCCTTTGAACATTTCTTGACCGTTAGCAGCATAGAAAGCGATATCGTTTTGGATGAAAGCGATGTCAACTTTGCCTTGGTTCAACAAGTTTACGTTAGCTACGGAAGCACCAGTGGATTGTGCAGATGCGTTGCAACCAGCGATGTTTTTGTTGAGGATGTCAGCTAAAGCGCCGCCCAACGGGAAGTAGGTACCAGCAGTACCGCCAGTAGCGATGTTAATGAATTTTTGTGCTGCAGGTTTTTTAGCGTCTTTTTTATCGCCGCCACAACCAGCAACCATAGTTGCCATTACCATAATGCCTAAAAGGAATACTAATAATTTTCTCATACATTTCCCTCCTTAATTTGAATATGCGCTTCGATGCATAGCAACATATTATTGTTTATTTTTATTCGTTAAAAAGTTAAAAATTCCTGCAAACTAAATGCATAAAAAATATGTATACATTATTTTTTTATTTCTTTTGCGTAATATACCTCTTTATGGTAAAATAATCTCAGTATTTTTTTAAGGAGTGTGTAAAACTATGAGTAACGGAGCTTATTCTTTGAAACTTGCTCGTACCCTTTATGATAACGTTTATCGTTGCAGACTTTTCAATGACAACCAACAACCTGTTGCAGATATGCGCATTGTTCCCAGCATCCCCATGGATCGCAGCCAAGTGCCTGAAGATGCACCGGTAGTACCGGCATTCCTCTTGGTTATCGTTGACGATGCTGATATCAACAAAGACAACGTAATCGACTTTGAAGAACGCGCAAGCTATGCGTTGTTGAAACGCTTCTCCACCGAAGTTATCAACTTCCAACATTGCGAATTCTACTATCCCTCCCCTGCTTTCTACTTCGACACCCCGGATTTGACCGGCGTTAACAACGACGTAGTAATGTAATTACAAACAACAAAGCCCGCTCGTGAGAGCGGGCTTTTCTTTTTTACATAAACAATCTGAGGAAGAATACTACAACAGCCCCAATCGCCGCAAAAATAATAAATGTCGGCAAAAGGAAGAAGAACAACGCCAAGATACCACCTAAGATTAACAGGGTCATTAAGATACCACTGCTGCAACCCATAGTGTGCACTTTAAACTGGGGATTCACAGTAGTGCGTTGTTGTTGTTGACCTTTAGCTTGGTCATAACGAGTGTATTCATCTTGAGTTTGGTATTGATATTTAGTTTTGCTACCACCATCATTAGTGCTACCATCTTCTTCAATGGTTACACCTTCGAAGGAATCGCGGTCGTTAGGATTAAGCACTTGAGCTTCACGTTTAAATTGGTAATGACAGTAAGGACATTCCAAAACAGCATTATCAACTTCACGTCCACAAAAATTACATTTCATCTGCATACTCCTTTACAACTTAGGAAAGCAACATCAGCAGCAATCCTTCTTCATTAATATAACGGGGGTCGTGCTCTTCCACACCCAAAGTAGTTTGGATTTGGTTAGCACAATTACTAATTACATTGGAAGGAATATTGCGGCACATTTCCGCAATCTTAGCTAAATCGTAGTTATAAATATTATTGGCATCAATAAAATTCTTGATTGCTCCCGCCGCCCAAACATCAGCCAAACGCGGAGAGAAATTATTGTAATGAGCCTTATAATCTGACCAGATACGCTGCGTTAACATAATATCATAGGCAGAAAAAGCATAAGGTTTCATCATAGCCTTAATGCATTGCACTACTCTATCCTCTTGGTCAATGGGCATGGGCAGGTAATTTTCTACATTAGTAGTGTAGTTGAAACCATCCATACGCACATAAGCAGAGAATATCAAGGTAACGTGGCGGATGAACATTGCATTACGGCTTACAAATTCTTCCCAGCTCATTTCCCCGCCATTACGGGTAGCGAACCAAGCTTTAGCATCTACAAGTACTTCATACAATTTCTTACGAGCACGATTGGGAACGGTCATACCACGCAAGAAGTTCATTACCATGGATTCATTATAGAAGATGTGTCCCAAGAACAGGTACTCTTCTGTTTTAGTTTCAGCTTCAATGGGAAGCATCAGATTATAAATCTGACCTGTCATAAAGTCACGACAACGGTAAGTACCTTCTTCGTTAACACCTTCCACAGAGAACAGCACTAAACGAGATTTAATAAGCTCTTCTAAAACATCCTTGCTAACTGCACCTTCTTCACTGAACATGCGGTCTTCGCAAACATAATTGTAGAAATGTTTGATGGGATGTTCATCAGAAGTAACCATATAATGGTCAAAAAGAAAGTAATCCCAAAAGCATTGAGCATATTCTTCAGTACCGGGTTTCTCCTGCACCGCACCTGTCAGCAAAATACCACTATACATAAAAGCAGCACGCTCGATGTCACGCAGGAATCTTTCTTGGCTAAAGAACTTACGCATGGCTTCAACTAAATCGTTGAGTCTATCGCCAATGTTCAAGAAAATTTTCGCAGGCAAATCTGCGGTAGAATAAAGATTAAATTTATTATGCTCCGGTAAAAATTTACCGTCATAGTCCATCATGGTAAGCTTGCCTTCAGGAAGCAGTTTCGCTTTAGCTTCAACAGGAGACTCGCCACTCATAATAATCTTCTTATTATAAAGATGAGCATACAGCTCAATCATTACGTCCAAGAATTTGGTAACTCTTTTATCAGTAAGCTTAAAATCTGCTACGTTACGACCGCACCAAGCAATGCAGTCGATGAAATCATCCTTGCTCATATCGCCTAAGAAGTTTTCAGAATTACCAAGATACAAGCACAGCAAAGTGATATAATCCCAAGCTTCAGTCAATTCTTCATCGGAAGCACCTTGCCAAGACTTAGCACGCAGAAAATTTTCCACGTAGCTTTGACGCAACACTGTATTCCAATCTTCATCTTGTCCGTAAAAGTCAGCAACTAAGTCAAAAACATTGTTCATTTTTCAATTAACCCACAAGCGTACAATGCGCACAAGGTCTTCGCATCATACAACTCTCCGTTTAAAATCATAGTCTTAACCTGTTCCGGAGTAAATGCTTGCACGCCGATAAACTCATCTTCATCAGTATGTTGGCTATGAGCAGTTAAGCCCCAAGCCTTATACAAATGAATAATCTCATCGGAAAAACCGGGAGTTGTAGCTATGGAAATCAGCTTTTGCCAATTTGCAGCATCATAACCGGTTTCTTCGCTTAACTCACGTTTAGCACATTCCAACGGGTCTTCGTTTTCGCCGTGGTCAAGCTTACCTGCAGGAATTTCCCACATTACAGTACCCAAGGGATAACGGCATTGCTTAACCATAACAATGCTACCATCTTCCAGTACAGGCACAATGGCAACTGCGCCCGGATGACGGATGTATTCCCTGGTGCTTTCACTACCATTAGGCAGTTTAACGTGGTCTAATTCTACTTTTAACAATCGTCCGGAAAAAACTCTTTCATTACTTATATAATGTTCATCTAATTCAGGATCGTGAAACTTTTTAATCATTTTTACACAACCTCGTAAATTTTACAGCTTCTGCAGCTCGCAAAAGCTCACTAGCATTTTCATAAGCAGCGTGGGATTCGCTAGTACCTGCGGTCATACGCATCAGCTCGCGAATTCTGCGTTCTTCGTCCAGCACTTCAAGTACTGTGGCAGTTCTACCTTCACTGCTTTGTTTTTCAATAAAGATATGTCTATCGGCAAAGGCAGCAATTTGCGGCAAGTGAGTAATGCACAGCACTTGTCCAATTTTAGAGATAACTGCAATTTTTTCTGCCATTTTTTGGGCAGTTACGCCGCCAACGCCAGTATCTATTTCGTCAAATACCATAGTGGGTACGTCACCGCTATTCATCATCACTGTTTTAATAGCAAGAGCGATGCGGGAAAGTTCACCACCACTGGCAACTTTTTCTAATTCATTAACAGGTTCACCCATATTGGCGCTAAACATGAACTTCAAGCCATCGCGTCCGTTGGCAGTAAATTTATCCAATTCTGCAAAAGCAATTTCAAAAACGCCATTGGGCATTGCCAAATCATGAATATGCTTGGTTACAAGCTCAGTTAAGCTTTGTGCAGCTTCTTTACGTGCAATAGTAAGTGCATTTGCCGCAGCAGTAAGCTTCTTGGTAAGCTGCGCCAATTCTTTTTCAACTTTGGCAATGGTTTCTGCTAAATCTAACAGTTCATTATATTTAACTTTGGTGGTTTCCAGATATGCAAGCACTGCTTCTGTGGAACCGCCATATTTTTTATGTAAACGATAAATCGTATCTAAACGTTGTTGAACGATGGTAGCACGTTCCCCGTTAAAATCAGTACGGGAAAGGTACTCACCTAATTCTTGACGGCAATCGTCAAGGGTAAGCCATGCACTATCCATATTGTCGAGAATAATACCCAGCTTGCTATCGTAGCGCACTGCGGTTTGCAAGCTGCTCTTTGCTTTCGCCAATAAGGAAAGTACTGCTTTTTCTTCATCTAATAAGCCATACGCACCATTAACTGCGTTGATAATCTTCTCGCTATTTTGAAGAACCTTGCCTTCTTCTTCTAAAGCTTCTTCTTCACCAACAATAAGTTTAGCTGCTTCAATCTCTTTTACTTCCCAATCATAACGGTCAAGAAGTAAATCTTGCTGTTCACTATCTGCTTTTAAAGCTTTAAGCTTGTTATTCAGAGCAACGTACTCATTATATAAAGCATTGTAATCTTCAAAACAATTAGCAACCTTGTCACCGCCAAAACCATCAACCAAAAGACGAGGAGCTTCTGCATTTAACAAAGCTTGGTTTTCGTGTTGACCGTGAATATCAACAAGCATAGTACTAATAGTTTTAAGAACGTTTAAAGGAACTTGCACACCATTAACTGTTGCCTTGCTTTTACCTGCACTGGTAACTTGGCGTTTCAAAAACAGGTCATCTTCAACATCAATGCCCTGCTCTTCTAAATACTCTTGTAACTCTTTTTGACTGCTAATGTCAAAAACAGCTTGTACCCAGAAGCTATCTGCTCCGGTACGCACGTAGTCCGCAGAAGCACGAGCACCTAAGACAACGCCAAAAGCATCTACCAATATGGATTTACCTGCACCGGTTTCACCAGTAAACACGTTAAAACCAGGCGCAAATTCTACCTTCGCATCTTCCAACAATGCAAAATTATGAACGTGCAAGGATTGCAGCATTAATCTTACCTCAGCTTATCAATGATCTCTAAAACGTTTCAAGAAAGCTTTTACGCCTTCAGCATTTTCCATAGCAACGAAAACAGTATCGTCACCTGCAATAGTACCTAAAACTTCTTCCCACTTCATATAGTCAACTGCGTAAGCTACAGCTTGAGCAGTACCGGGCAAAGTGCGGATAACAACCATACATTGAGAAACACGAATACCAATGATGGAATCTTGGAAGGTGCGTTCCAAGCGACCGGGAGTGAGAAGCATATTATGTTCCTTAGGATAAGCATAATGGTATTGGCCATTAGCATCAGGAACTTTAACAAGCATCAGCTCTTTAATGTCGCGGGACACAGTAGCTTGGGTAACATCAATACCTTCAGCGCGCAGTGCAGCAGCCAAGTCCTCTTGGGTTTCTACCTTATTTTTGTCGATGATTTCTTTAATTTTTGCGTGTCTGGTCATTTTCATGATTGATCACCTCATTTATCTAAATAACATAATGATTAGATATTACGCATTAATTTTTGTTGCCAGGTTTGATAATAGTCACGACTTGTAAGCCTAATAAGCTTCATTGTGTAGGGACTTTTATCAATACGCAGATAGGTATCATTGCTTACGCCAATAATACTTTCACCATCTGCTTCCAGCATCATGGCTTCACTACCGGGCACTGCCTTCAGCTCAATTACTTCAGACATGGGAATGATGAGTGTGCGAGCAGTTAAGGAATGTGCGCAAATAGGAGTAATGACGCTAACTTCAAGTTCAGGCTGCACCAAAGGGCCACCACAGGACAAGGAGTAAGCAGTAGAACCAGTTGCAGTTGCCACAATCAAACCGTCCGCAGCGTAGCTACCGGAAGGCTTGCCGTTAATGTACATCTGCATATGTGCCATTTTACTGTAAGCACCTTTTGCCAGTACCAAGTCATTAAGTGCGTGAACTTCCTTAATACATTCATCATTAAGCATTACTTGGGCACGCAGTAAACTACGGTTTTCCAGGCTGTAGTCACCACGCACAAGACGCATAATGGCTTTACGCATGCTAGGTTGGTCAATTTCAGCCAAGAAGCCTAATTTACCAAAGTTAACACCAAAAGCGGGAATCCCTAAAGGAGCTAAATAAAGAGCCATTTTAAGTAGCGTACCGTCACCGCCCAAAGAAACTGCAAAGTCAAGCTTGCGCAACGCTTCTACATCCTGTAAGTCATAGCCCTCACAGTTGTACTCAGCACATATTTCTTGAGGCAACAAAGGTACAAGCCCCTGCTCCCTGCACAAATCTACAAATATTTGCAAATCTGCGCATACCTTTTCTTTTGTCATATTAGGGAAAATTCCCAACCTTTTCGCTTCCATCTAAGCTCCCAATTATTCGGCAGTTGCCTTTTTATCTAAGTCACCGTGGCTACGGCTTACAAGTTCATCAACGTAAGCTTCGCTCACAGCATCGTCATCACCTTTAGTTAAGTGCAAAAGGTATTCGATATTGCCTTCAGGGCCTTTAATTGGAGAGAAATCCAAGCCTGCAATACCAAAGCCTTCGCTCTTAGCAAAGTTAATTACGTTTTTGATAACGTCTTCGTGTACTTTTGCATCACGAACAACGCCTTTTTTACCTACGTTTTCCTTACCAGCTTCAAATTGAGGCTTAATAAGTGCCACAACAAAGCCTTCAGGTTTCAAAATTTTATGAACCGCAGGCAACACCTTGTCCAAAGAGATAAATGCAACGTCAATGGTAACTGCATCTACCAATTCACCAAGGCTATCACTTTCAAGGTAACGCACGTTGGTACGTTCCATATTCACAACGCGTTCATCACTGCGCAGCTTCCAAGCCAGTTGACCGTAGCCAACATCTACTGCATAAACTTTAGCTGCACCGTTTTGCAGAGCGCAATCAGTAAAACCACCGGTAGAAGCACCAATATCTGCTACTACCTTGCCATCTACGCTAATGGGGAAAATTTGCAAAGCCTTTTCCAACTTCAAGCCACCGCGGCTAACATAGCGCAGCTTATCGCCCAAAAGACGGATGGTAACATCGGGGGAAACTTGAGTTCCCGGTTTATCTATTTTTTGTTCATTAACAAGTACTTGCCCTGCCATAACTGCAGCTTGTGCTCTAGTTCTACTTTCAAACAAGCCACGGTTAACGAGCAATGCGTCTAAACGTTCTTTAGCCACTTTATTCACCCTTTACAAAAGCTGTAACTTTACCAGCCATTGTTTCCACATCAAGTCCAATATCTTGGAACAATCTTTGTTTATCACCGTGAAGAATAAACTCATCGGGGATACCAAAGTTCAATACCTTGCAAGTACCTAAAAGGCGTGCTTCGTTAAGAGCTTCAAGAACAGCACTACCTACACCGCCACGTAGGCAACCTTCTTCCAAGGTAACAATATTTTTATATTTTTCAGCGTGAGCCAAAAGTAATTCTTTATCAATGGGTTTAGCAAAACGCATATTAACAACACCTGCGTTAATACCTTGTTCTGCAAGTTTTTCAGCAAGCTTTTCAGCGCTTTCTACCATAGTGCCAATTGCCCACAGGCTTACATCACTGCCTTCACGGAGCACTTCTGCCTTGCCAATAGGTAAAACGTTAAAAGTATCGCTAAGTGCAACGCCTACACCGCTACCACGAGGATAACGAACAGCCACAGGACCATTCATACCAACAGCAGTTTTCAGCATATGACGAAGTTCGTCTTCATCTTTAGGAGCCATAACAGTCATATTAGGCATGCTACGCAAATAAGCGTAGTCAAAAACACCGTGATGAGTAAAGCCATCGTCACCTACAAGACCAGCACGGTCAAGGCATAAGCTTACGTGTAAGTTTTGCATGCAGATATCGTGCATTACGCTGTCATAAGCGCGTTGCATAAAGGTAGAATAAATTGCTACCACAGGATTCAAGCCTGCTGCTGCCATACCAGCTGCCGCAGTTACTGCATGTTGTTCAGCAATACCTACGTCAAAGAAGCGTTTGGGGAATTCTTTGCTAAAGGGAGTTAAGCCTGTACCATCGGGCATTGCCGCGGTAATAGCTACGATATTTTCATCTTCCTTAGCAAGTTCAATAACAGTATTGCCAAATACTTCTGTATAAGTAATGGGAGCATTGGGATTAGCAATCTTCTTACCAGTTGCTACTTCAAAAGGACCAGTTCCGTGGAACTTGTTAGGACTTTCTTCTGCAGGAGCGTAGCCCTTACCCTTTTTAGTAATTACGTGTACAAGCACAGGTTCATCCAAGTTTTTAGCAGCTTCCAAAACTTCAATCAAGCTATGGATATCGTGACCATCAATGGGGCCAAGATAAGTAAAGCCAAGCTCTTCGAAAATACAGGTAGGCAACATTAAGTTTTTAACACTGCCTTTAATGCGACGGAGAACTTTTAAAACGTCACCGCCAAAATCAACATTACTTAACCAACCTTCAAGGTCGTGCTTAATTCTATTATATGTTTCACCGGTACGCAGTTGATACAGGTATTCGGACATAGCACCAACGTTTTTAGAGATGGACATCTCATTATCGTTAAGCACTACAATCATACGCTTACGCAAGTCGCCTGCATTGTTCAAGGCTTCAAAAGCCATACCGCCGGTCATGGAACCGTCACCGATGACTGCTACAACATCATAGTCCTCACCTTTTACATCACGGGCAACAGCCATACCAAGTGCTGCAGAAATAGAAGTACTGGAATGACCTACACCAAAAGCATCGTGTTCGCTTTCGCTACGTTTCGGGAAGCCGGAAAGACCACCGTACTGACGCAAGGTGTGGAACAAGTCGCGTCTACCGGTAACAATTTTATGAATGTAGGCTTGGTGACCAACGTCATAAACAATCTTGTCCTTAGGCGTAGAAAATACCTTGTGTAATGCAAGGGAAAGCTCCACCACACCTAAGTTAGGCGCCAAGTGACCACCATTTTTTGAAGTTACCTCAATAATCAACTGACGGATTTCTCCTGCCAGCTGCACCAACTGCTCTTCAGTCAATGCTTTCACATCAGCCGGAGAGTTGATGGTGTCAAGAAGTTTAGTCTCACTCATAAGAGTTTACCTCGTTAATTAGTTTTTACGATTGCACATAAGCTTGGTAATTTCACGCAATGCATCTGCGTTTTCACCAAACATTTCCAAACATTGCAAAGCTTCTTCTACAGTTCTTTCTGCCAAAGCTTTTGCACCTTCTAAAGTATATAAGCTTACATAAGTAGATTTCGCATTTTTAGCGTCGCTGCCAACAGGTTTGCCCATTGCTTCAGCATCGCCTTCTACGTCGAGAATATCGTCGGTAATTTGGAAAGCCAAGCCAAGCAAATCAGCGAACTTGGTCAATGCCAAAAGTTGTTCATCGGTAGCACCTGCAAGATGTGCGCCACCACGAACTGCGCCAATAAAGAGCGCACCGGTTTTACCTGCATGGAGTTTACGCAATTCTTCTGCGGTGATTTCTTTGCCTTCAGCATCCAAGTCCAAGCCTTGACCGCCTACCATACCAAAGTTACCTGCGCACATTGCCATTTCGCGTACAACTTCAATCAAAACTGCAGGGTCAACATTCTTTTGTTCCAGCATTACTTCAAATGCCAAAGTCAAAAGACCGTCACCTGCCAAAACTGCCATTGCTTCACCATAAACTTTATGGTTAGTCAAACGACCACGACGGTAGTCATCATCGTCCATGCACGGCAAATCATCATGAATCAAGGAATAAGTATGAATCATTTCCAAACCGCAAGCCACAGGCAAGAAGTTATAACCTTTTTTACCCAAAGCTTCTGCAGTAGCCATCAAAAGTACAGGACGGATACGTTTGCCGCCTGCCAGCAAGCTATATGCCATTGCATCGTCAACTTTACTGATGCCTTTTTTCGCCATTCTGGTTTCTAAGAAGTTTTCAATCAGTTTTCTTTGATTATCGTAGTACACTTTAAAATCCATCTTAAGCCTCCAAATCATGGAATGTTTCTAATTTATATTCTTCATCGCTAGTTGCAACGATTTTTTCCACTTCTTGTTTAACGGTGTCAAGCTTGCCCATACAAATCTTGCTCAGCTCGATGCCATATTTAAAAACATCAAGGGATTGCTCCAAACTAAGCTCGCCACTTTCTAAAAGACGTACTTGTTCTTCCAGCTCCGTCAATGCTTCTTCAAATTTAATGTTTTTAGCAATTTTCTTTGCCATTATGCTTCCTCCACACTTTGTACAACGGAAACTATTTTACCATCAGCTACAGTTGTAACCAGTTCTTCGCCCCAACGGACTTGTTGGGTGGAGGTAACAACCTTAAAATCTTCTGTTTGAGTAACAGAATAACCACGCGCCAGCACCGACAAAGGACTTAAATTATCGAGACGTGCAGCTTGCAGTTCAAATTTATGAGCGCACTCTTTAAGCAAGCTATCCATTTTAGTAAGAAGCTTGTTATAAGCCGCATCGGTACGTAAAGCACCATCAGCAAAAAGTCTTTCAGGATCTTTTAACGCCCAAGAATTACTTGCTCTATCTAATCTATATTCTTCCTGCTCCAAACGTGCTTGCATAAAATGCTTTAACCGTCTTTGCAGGTTTTCTACTTGCAAAATGTAACCTTCCGCATCTGCAACAGCAAGCTCTGCCGCTTGGGAAGGAGTCGCTGCCCTAACGTCAGCAGCAAAATCACAAAGGGTAAAGTCTGTTTCGTGACCAACAGCACTAATTACCGGTATAGCGGAACTTGCTACGGCACGAACAGTTTGTTCTTCGTTGAACGCCCACAGTTCTTCAATGGAACCGCCACCACGACCAACGATGAGAACGTCAGCTAAATTGTGCTTATTAAAAAAGTTAATAGCACGAGCTATTTCAGTAGAAGAGCCTTCACCTTGCACCTTTACAGGATAAAGTAAGAGTTTTATCCCTCTATTACGTCTTCTTGATACTGTGATGACATCACGAACTGCTGCTCCCACAGGAGAAGTGATGATGCCAACAGTCTTAGGATTCATGGGAATCGCTTGTTTACGTTCATTGGAGAATAAACCTTCTGCTTCAAGCTTAGCTTTAAGCTTTTCGTAGGCAACCATCAAATCGCCTACACCTTGCTGCAGGAGCATATCAGTATAAAGCTGGTACACACCATCACGCTCGTACACAGTAATACGACCAATGGCGAGCACTGTATCACCATTTTGCGGATCAAACTTCATACTCATTGCCTTACCACGGAACATAACACATTTCAAAACCGCACCACTATCTTTTAAAGTAAAGTAGCAGTGACCGGACGGGTAACGCTTAAAATTGGAAATCTCCCCTACAATCTGCACATTACGCAGTTGCGGTTCATTATCCACCAGCGACTTTATGTAATTATTAATTTCCGTGACGGTAAAGGCTTGTTCTATCACTTATTCATTCTCCACGCAAAAGCTGCATTACCAGTTGCGTTATCACAACTAAATCTACCTTCGGGAACCCATACGCTTACGCGACGTTTAGCAAGCTTTTCTGTAACGTGCTTGCGGATGTAACTATTAGAAGCTACGCCACCAACTAAAAGCACAGCATTAACCTTGTATTCCGCTGCCCCATTTCGAAGCATTCGTGTAAAGGTTTCAGCCAAGGCGTATTGCACGCCTAAAGCCAAAGCTGCACCATCTGCTCCTGCTTCAAGTTTGCGAAACGCTGCAGTTGCAGGGCCACTTAAGCTAACGTTCAACTTACGCACGGAAACAGGCAGTTCCACCATTTGAGCTTCGTCTGCAGTAGCAGCAAGCTTTTCCAAATGGGGACCAGTAGGAAACTGCAGGCCTAAAGCCACGCCTACACGATCAATAAATTGACCAGCGTGCAGGTCAATGCTACCACCAACCTCGGTCAGCTTAAATCTACCATCTGCTTGCTTTTCAGCCAAAATCATATCAGTAGTGCCACCGGAAGCATGCAAGAGCAAGAAGCGTTCTGCTTCAGGACCGCCTGCACTCCACACACCAGCTTCAAGATGATTCTCTTGATGACTTACAATGTGAAGCTTAGCTCCGGTTGCAGCAGCTAAAGTGCGAGCCACGCCGGTACCTGCCAAAAATGCAGGCATATATGAATTTTCCAAAGGTCTGGGATAACCACTAACACCAATTGCTACAATTTCATACTCCTTGCCGGTAAGCACTTCTTCCATCAAATTAGGAAGATTGCGGGTATGTTGGAACACCATTTCAGATTGTTGCAAACCACAGCGACCGGGCTTCACGTCTAAAATTTTGCGTGCTTCGCCCACAAGCTTGCCTGCTTCATCCAAAACAGCAACAGAAGTTGTATAACAGCTGGTATCAATTCCCAGATAAACTTTTTGTTTCATTATTCTCTAACCATTTTACCAAGTACGCCGTTGATGAAGCGCGGTGCTTCTTCGCTGCCATACAATTTAGCAATTTCTACTGCTTCGTTGATAGCAACACCGGGTACGATTTTTTCTTCTGCAAAAAGCATTTCATAAGCTGCAATACGCAGAATGTTTCTATCAGTTGCAGGCATTCTTTCTACAGTCCAATCAACTGCAAATTCGCTAAGTTTAGCATCGATTTCTGCCAAGTTTGCCAAAACACCATTCAATACAGCTTCAGCATAAGCTTTAGCTTTCAAGCAGGATGCTTTTTTAACTTGCAGTTCTTCTGCCAATTCGCCTTCAGTTTCTTCTAAATAAATAAATTCATCATGCTCTGCCAAAGAGCTGTTTAAAGCTTGTTCTGCTTCACAAGCAGTAAAATCAATTTGGAACAAGCTTTGTAATACCACTTCACGTGCTACTCTACGACTCATAAATACCTTCCCCCAGTCTTTTATCTGTGATAGCCAGGCGGTAACAACCTATCCAGCCATTCGATTAAATCATCTTTTTTATCAATCTTGTTGCCCAAGAAGAAACCACTGCTCAGGCAAATGATTAAGAAAATTGTCTTAAAGAATCCTAACCATAAAAACGTTACCCCAATACCCAAACCAAGCAAGGAGCAGAGCAAACGTCCACGGTAATTATTCCAAATATCTGCAAGAATTTCGCCGAACATTCTTCCTCCTCCTATTCTTCTTTAGCCTTGATTTGTTTGAAGTAAACTTCTATATCCTTAACCTCAACGCCGGTCATTTTCTTAATGCTTTCCTTAACATTATTCTTAACCTCGCCAGTGGTTTCAGGAATATTTATACCAGGCTCGATGGATGCATTAATGCGAACATTAATGCTTTCATCCTCAAGCTTAGCAATAACCTTAACATTGTAAATACCATAAATTTCTTGGGACAATACAGCGATATAATCTTCCAAGGCACGTTTGCCAATGTGAATTTTACCGGAAGGACCATCGCTTAATTCCATGGAATGACCACTGGAAATACCCAAGCCTGCAATCAAAAGGCGTACACTTACCAGAAGCATAATCACGCCGCCGATGGCATAAATCCAGTTACCGGGAATGCTACCAATAAATTCGGTAATCATTCTTTGGGGGAACACGTCTAAGCTGCACAAGGTAACAAGTACAGCAACAACTGCCATTAAAAAAGTGTATAAAGTCAAAATTATTCTGTCGGGGATTCCCATAATCTTTAATCCTCCTCAAAAAATTGTTTATGTCTAGCTTCTGCTTCGGCTTCAACCTCTAAATCATTAAACAAAGGCTTCACGCCAAAAAGTCCTGCTTCTGCGATGGCTGCTGCTTCTTTCTCCAGCTCTGACTTCTCGCGTTTGGCAACGCCTTGCACGTGTACGTCAATAAACTGGACATCGTAACCGGTCATATTCTCGATGGAATCTTTAACCTTCTCCTGAATTTCCAGAGCAACTTCCGGAATACAGAAGCCATACTCGATAATGACATAGACGTTACAAGTTACAGTCTTCTTATCGAAGCTTACCCGCACACCTTTGTAAACGGACTCCTTGCCTAAGAATTCGTTGATACCGTCAATACGACGACCACTCATTCTTAAAACACCGGGAACTTCCTGGGCTGCAAGGCTTGCAACAATGGAAACAACCTCACTGGCAACACGAATATCACCATATTCTTCGGTCTGTTCTTCTGCTTCATTTATCTCAGCATTTTTATTCAGCAATTCTTTTTCGTCATCCATTAGAGCACCTCCTGAGCACTTAATGAAAATTGAACATAGTTATCCATATTTTATCAGAATATATTATAGCACAGTTCCTTTGATACTTCTATGCTTGTATGCAACCCCCTGTATAAATATTGCATAAAATTTTCAACCTTTTCACAAATAGAAAAAGCAGCTCCGCATTTTGCGGAACTGCTAGATTTTTTCATATCACACTTTTAGTTGCAACACAAAGAAAAAAGATTTATAATAATAAGCAAGGAAGCCTAGCGAGTGATACCGCCAAGCTTTCCTCAGAGTATTTTGAGTACAGAAAAGCCGGCTATGTCACAGTAGCTGGCTTTTACTGTTTCTTGATGTAAATTCTAATACTAAAGGCACAGACCTACAATATGTAAGTCTGTGCCTTTTAGTTATTTTTTAGAGTATGAAGTTATTAGAAAGCATAATTCGCTTGCACACTTCCACTAAAGCCTTCGCGTTGTCCAACGTAAGCACGACCATTCAAGTCAATGCTCCAT
>CALCHC010000014.1 GCA_937901335.1 uncultured Phascolarctobacterium sp.
AGGAAGGAAACCGCTTCGGCAGGATTCTCTTCGGGAGAGATATAGATATGAACGATGCCTTTCGTTCTGTCCTTGGCAAGCAAATCCTCGTCAATCAAATCAATATGGGCAATTTCTTTTGCAGTGAACATAGGGAGTCCTCCTTTGGATTGTATTAAGATATGTTTAAAGAAAATAATAGAAATGAATGTAAGGTGTGAGAAAAAGGAAATTGAAAATTATAGAGAAAAAGAAAGTATTGATTTAGATGTTGTAAAAAGAATCTTAAACAAATAGTGGAGCTATGAAATAAGCAAGACAGAAATCAAAATTATTGTGTATGAAAATGAAACAGTTAAAATAATTGGCGCTGGAAAAGTAATCAAAATATTTAAAACACTAACCTTTATTAATTCACGCGCTTCTAAAGCGTCAGATAAACTTTTTATAAGGTTTTCACTTATTCCACCCTTACCAACTTGAAAAATTGCTTCATAGGTATTTGCCATACCGCGAAGTTGCGCTCTTTGTCTACTGTTTAACATTATTCTCCCTCAATATATTTTTTAAGTTCTGTTTTGAATTTTTCAAGTGCCTTGCCACGATGGCTAACGGCATCCTTTTCTTCATCACTAACCTGTGAAAATGGTCCGATTTCGCTAATAAACAAGGGGTCGTAACCAAATCCGCCAGCGCCTTCTTGTTCTTCGAATGCGATATGTCCGTGACACTCACCGCGAACTGTAAACTGTCTGCCATCGGGGAAAACGCAAGCAATCGCCGCTACGTAGTAAGCGGTACGCTTTTCCATAGGAACGCCCTCGAGTTCACGAAGAAGTTTATCGTTATTCTCTTGGTCGTTACCGTGTTCACCCGAATAACGCGCTGAAAATACACCCGGCGCACCGCCTAAGTAGTCAACACATATACCCGAATCGTCAGCAACCGAGATTAAACCGGTTTGGCTTAATCCTGATTTAGCCTTAATAATGGCATTTTCTTCAAAGGTTGTGCCGTCTTCAACAGCGTCTATTAAAGGCTTGTCCAAATCCTTTTCGCACAAAACTTCAAAACCCATCGGTACTAAAATGCGCTTTAATTCCTTTAATTTTTTAGCATTTTTTGTTGCAATAAAAATTTTCATTATTCATCACCTGCTTGGAAAATTCCTTCAACAAATTCTTTAGCGTTAAATCGTTGCAAATCGTCAATGCCTTCACCCACGCCAATATATTTAACAGGAATATTAAGTTCGTTATGAATAGGAATTACAATACCGCCCTTTGCAGTACCGTCAAGCTTAGTTAAAACTATACCTGTAATATCGGCAACGTTTTTAAACTCTCTTGCTTGGTTTACTGCGTTTTGACCTGTGGCGGCGTCAAGCACTAATAAGGTTTCGAGTGACGCTTCGGGTAATTCTCTACCGATAACACGGTAAATTTTTGCAAGTTCATCCATAAGATTTTTCTTGTTATGAAGTCGGCCTGCAGTATCGCAAATAATTACGTCAGCTCCCTTAGATTTTGCCGAAGCGATGGTATCAAACACAACCGATGCAGGGTCGGTACCTTCAACGCTTTTAACCATAGTAACACCCGAACGCTCTGCCCAAATGCCCAACTGGTCGATAGCGGCGGCACGGAAAGTATCAGCCGCGCCAAGCACAACTTTTTTTCCCTGTGCTTTAAGTTGAGAAGACAACTTACCGATAGTTGTAGTTTTACCTACACCGTTAACACCAACAACTAAAATAACGGTAGGTTTCGCACCAATACGAGTGCGTTGACCGCTATCAGCAAGCATATCGGACAAATATTTTTTCAAGAAAGGAATAACCTCTTCGGTTCCCTTAATTTCATTTTTCTTCGCAGCATCACGTACTGCTTTAATTAACTTTTCGGTAGTCTTAACGCCAACGTCCGCAGAAAGCAGAATCATTTCCAGCTCTTCTAAAAAATCTTCGTCAATGGAAGCAGAAAAGCTTACTAATTCTTGGATTCTTTCGGTAAAATTACGGCGAGTTTTGCTAAGACCTTCTTTTAATCTTTCAAAAAATCCCATCTTTCACTACTCCTTTTCGCTAATCTTCACAGACAGCAATTTCGATACACCGGATTCTTCCATGGTTACGCCATACATAATGTCTGCACATTCCATGGTACCTTTACGGTGAGTGATTATAATAAACTGTGTATTAGTTGCGTATTCACGCAAGAAGTTAGAAAATCTCATAATATTGGCATCGTCCAAAGCTGCATCAATTTCGTCCAAGATGCAGAAGGGTGACGGTTGGAAGCTAAGCAATGCAAAAAGCAAGGCGATAACTGTTAACGCACGTTCACCACCGGACATCAAGTACAAGCTTTGCAAACGCTTTCCGGGAGGTTGCACTTCAATATCAATACCGGAATTTAAAATATCATCGGGATTAGACAATTTCAAAAGTGCAGTGCCACCGCCAAAAAGTTTTACATAACAATCAGCAAAGTACACGTTGATTTGGTTAAAGGCTTCCTTGAACTTACGTGTCATACCGGAATTAATCTCGCTGATGACAGCTTCCAAGTTGTCCTTAGCTTCGCACAAATCGTTGTATTGCTTAGTCAAGAACTCACTACGTTCTTTAACCGCTTGATATTCTTCAATAGCAGCAGGGTTAATGGGTCCAAGGTCGCTAATCTTCACAGTCAGCTTGCTTTCCAATCTTTGTAAAGCCTTGGTATCCATTTCCAACAACTCTTCGTTACGAGCCGCCGCCACATCCAAATTATATTCACTGCCAAGTTGTTCAAGTGCGTGTTCATAATCACTGTTATGTTTAGTCATATCCAGTTCGATTTGACGCAGCTTGTTTTCACTGGCATTAACAATCTTTTTCGCTTCGGAAATTTGTTGTTCCGCTATTTGTTGCTCTGCGTTGATAGTAGCACGTTCTTCAGTAAAACGATCCTTACCACCAACAACTTCTTGCAAAGATTGCAACAAACCTTCGCTTTCTTCAGCGATTCTAATTTTTTCTGCCTCACATTCGCTAACAGTTTGAGCCAAGCGAGCTTGTTCTTCAATATTAGCCTTGATTTCGTTACGCAAAAGCAAGGTATCTTCATCCAAGCCTTTCATGCGTTCGCTCATCATATCTGTTTTAGCAGAAGAAGTTTCTAATTTAACTCTTGCATCCTGCAATCTATTATCAACTGCAGTCAGCTCACTACCTTGTCTTGCAATTTGCTTTTGCAAGTTTTCCAACATGGTCTTCGCTTCGCTATCCTTTGCTTCCATTTCTTGTACGTTGGTACGCAAAGACTTAACCTTGTCGCGATTAGCCATATATTCGTTAGCAACAGCAGTTCTATCATCGTAAAGCAAAGCAAGTTTTTCGTTTTCACGAGCTTTATCTTGAGCTAAGCGTTGATTTTGCAAGGTCAGCTCATTAGCTTTATTTCTTCGTTGTTGCAATTTTTCATTAACAGCACGTAATTTTTCTTCTACTGTCTTTTTCTCTGCTTCAACTTCTTCCAGTTGCTCTTGCCAATTCAGCATTTCTTTGTGCAAAGCATCAACTGCTGCACTTGCTTGCTGAATTTCTTTAGCACGACTTAAATAGCCTTCTTTTTGTTTACGGCTACCACCTGTCATACTACCGCCCGCATTAACCACGTCACCCTCAAGGGTAACTACTCTAACGCGGAACTTACCTGCTTTTGCCGCAGCCAAAGCAGCATCTATGTTTTCTGCAATCAGTACGCGTCCCAAAAGGAAACGAATAGCGTTTTCTGCTTGCTTGTCATATTGCACTAAATCTACTGCGTAACCACATACACCAGGTAAGCTCGCTAAGCGTTCTTCTTCAATGGAAAGACTACGCGGTTTAACAGTGTCTAAAGGTAAGAAGGTTGCTCTGCCTGCGTTATTTGCTTTTAAATAAGCAATAGCACTTTTAGCAGTAACAGCATCTATGGTTACGATGTTTTGAGCACCTTCGCCCAAAGCAGTTTCCAACGCAGTTACATATTTATCTTCTACGCGCAAAAGCTCTGCCGCTACACCGATAATGTTTTCTCGCCAGTATTCTTCAGCTTTCAGTACGGTTTTAATTCCGTAACCAAAGCCTTCGTAAGCAGCTTGCATCTTTTGCAAGGATTGTTCCCTAGTTTCTGCAGCAGTCAAACGACGTTGGCATTGTTGTTGACCGCCAAGCACAGTTTTCATCTTATTATCTAAAGCAGTACCTTCTTCTTGCAAAGCGTTTGCTTCCTTAGATAAAAGCATTCCCTCATTGTTATTACGGGACTGTGCTTCCAAAACATTTCTATAATCTTCTTCCAAAGCATTTACTACAGCTTCGGTTTCTTCAATATCATGTTTTAATTTTTCACGACGACGTACGCGAGCATCTTGTTCTTGCTCCAACACACGCAATTCATTGCGCAGGTTGATTAAGTCTTGTAAGCCAGCGAAAATATCAGAACTCATATTTTCGGTTCGAGCCTTAGCTTCTTGGAGTTCACGTTCTTTTGCTTCTTTTTCGGAAGTTAAGTTACGTACAGTCAAGTCAGCAGCAGCACGAACCTTGTCCAGTTCGTCAAACTCTACTGCCAATTTTTGCATGTCGCGTTCTAATTCGTCGGCACGTTGGTTGATGGTTTCATTGCGTTGTTCCAAACGTTCAGATTGACGTTTGCTTGCAGCAATTCGTTCATCAAGCACGCCTTGCTTACCACGTAATTTTTCTAAAGAAGTTTCTTTATTTTTAATTTCTTCTTGTAATTGGGCATAGCTTTCGCTTAATTTGTCCAATTCCAATTGCAATCTTGTATATTCAGCTTCTTTAGTACTGAGCACTGCACTATGTTCAGAGAACTCTTTTTCTAAAGCAGCTTTCTTTTCATCTAATTGTTTGCGTACTTCTTCAATGCTATCAATCTTACGCATGAAGCCTGTCAAACGACATTGACGCAATTCTTTGCTCAAAGCATTATATTGAGCAGTCTTTTCTGCAGCCAAGCTCAAAGGACCTACTTGGTTATCAACTTCAGTTTTAATGTCGTTGATACGGGTAAGATTCAGAGCGGTATCGTCAAGACGACGAACTGCTTCTTTTTTACGCAGGCGGTATTTAGCAATTCCCGCAGCTTCTTCAAAAATAGTGCGACGTTCTTCCGGACGGCTATTTAAGATTTCATCAATCTTGTTTTGTCCGATTATGGACATAGAACCTTTACCAAGACCGGTATCAGCCATCAAGTCCACAATGTCTTTCAAGCGGCAATTCTTTTTATTGATGGAGTACTCGCTGTCACCACTACGGAACAAGCGTCTGGTAAGACTTACTTCTTCAAAATCTATATCCAACGCATGGTCACTATTGTCAAAGTTCAAGGTTACTTCTGCAACGCCCAAAGGTCTGCGCTTGCTGCTACCGGAGAAGATTACGTCCTCCATTTTGCTACCGCGCAAATATTTAGCACTTTGCTCGCCCAATACCCAGCGAATGGCATCAGAAATATTGCTCTTGCCGGAACCGTTAGGACCAACAACAGCAGTAATGCCTTTATCAAAAGTTAATTCAGTTTTATCCGCAAAGGATTTGAAGCCATAGGTCGCAAAGGACTTTAAGCGCACGCAAAATCACCCATTCTAAATTCTATTATTGTATCGTATTATTTTATCATATATCTGCTAATAATAACAATAAAAAATCATATGTGCTTCCGCAACAGTAAAATTTACGCAACACTCTAGTAGAAAATATCGTCGTTCATTATTCGCTTCGTAGTTACTCCAATAAATTTATAAACTACAGCTCAAAATTCACTACCGATATTTTCTTCTGATTGAATGTTGACTAAATTTCACAATCGTTGCTTGAAACACATATGATTTTTATTTCACTGACTTCAGCACTTTTAATAATAAACTGTTTCGGGGCTACCAATAGGCTCCAATATTTAACATTCCCATTTCTCAAGCCACGTACCTTTGATTCTAATTTTCGAGGACATAGAATGAGAACTGCTTCGCCATTTTGCTTAGCGGTTTCCAGAATTTGTGGAGTGAGTTTTTCGCGGAGGAGGTAGCTTTGGACAAGTTCGCCCATGGATGGGTGGAAGGGGCCAGCGAGGATGTTCCCTTCTGCGCAAAGTTCGTCATCAGGTTGGAGACCAACGCGGATAATTCTTATGCCTGCTTCGGAAAGTTTTTTGTACATATAAGCGGCTTGCTCAACAGCTTCTTCTAAAGAGAGAGGTTCAAATTCACCAGCTTCGTAGCTTTTAGCAAGAGGTGTTCCTTTGATTACGAGCAAGGGATAAATACGAGCAATGTCCGGTTTTAAAGCGAGGACTCTTTCTACCGTTTCCTTTACGCTGGAAAAATCTTGCTCAGGCATACCAACCATCAGCTGCAAACCAACTTTAAAGCCGTATTTTTTTAGCAAAGCCACTGCGTTGGTTACTTGTTCTGCAGTGTGACCACGTTCGGCAGCAGCAAGAACTTTGTCATCTAAAGACTGCACTCCCAATTCCACAAGCTTTACTCCGTGGTTACGCAGAAGTTCTAAACGCTCATCATCAATATAATCAGGGCGTGTAGAAAGACGCACGCTACCAATCACTTTGCGAGCAAGTAATTCGTCCGTCAAAGCGAGCAATTCTTTTTGCAAGGTAATGTCCAATCCGGTAAATGAGCCACCGTAAAAAGCAGCTTCATTTTCCACAGAAGGTTTTACCCTATCAAGCCATTTATTAATTTGTTCCTTTGCTCCCTCTAAAGCCGCAGTCTTTTGTCCGCTAATAGTCTTTTGGTTACAAAAAACACATTGGTGCGGACACCCTGCGTGAGGGATAAAAATAGGAATAATCGCCATAAACTTTCCTTATTCTTCAGGTACATCCACCTGTTGAGTTAAAATAGCTTCCACCACCATAGCAACACCATCGTCATTATTGGAAGCAGTAACAATTTTTGCGTGTTCTTTTACGCTATCTTTAGCATTGCCCACTGCAACACCAACACCTGCGTTTTTAATCATAGCAAGGTCATTGTTGGAGTCACCAATGCACATGATTTCTTCCGGTTTAATATTGTAGCTTTCAGCCACCGCTTTAACAGCTTCCCATTTATTAACACCAGGTTCCATCAGTTCAAGGAAGTTATCTCTAGAACTGGTTACAACAATTTTGCCTGCAAATTTTTCAGCAAAAGCTTTCCACGCAGGTTGGAAGTCTTCAGTTTCGGTCATTACCAAAATTTTGTAGGGAGCTTCTTTGATTTCGTAAACAGCTTCTCCAATTTCAGTAATGGGCACGCCAATAATTTCAGAGTATTTGTCAGACCATTTACCTTTTTTATCTACGAGGATGTCGTCACCAATATAAACTTGTGCATAGTATTTATGTTCTTTGCAATAAGCAAGTACTTCGAGAGCAGTATCATAGTTCAATTTATGTTCATAGAACACTTCACCACTCTTAGCACCTTTTACCAACGCACCGTTGTAAGTAACCAGCGGAACGTCCAAGCCCAAATCAAGTGCATAAGGGCGAGCGGAGCAGAACATTCTACCGGTAGCAATCATAAAGATTACGTTTTTCTCCAAAGCACTACGAATAGCATTGGCATTACGCTCAGAAATTTTATTATCGTGATTTAACAAAGTATCATCCATATCACTGGCAATCAATTTAATTTGCATCTTCATACCTCTCATTCAAAAGTTTTCCAATAAATATAGCAAGTCCACTGTAAATTATTAAGAACACTATCAGCGAACCGGAAGCTTCTACTTTATACCCTGGCAACAAATTACCTAAAGCCTGCACGCCTAAAAGTACTGCTGCACAAACGCCAGCCTTACCTGTAAAATTAGGAAGTCTTTGCGCCAAACGCTCTACTAAAACAGTCCAAGCTCCTATTATGAAAGAACCTGCTACCAAGCCGCCCAAAGTTACAACTTCTATAAAATTACAAGCATAATTTGCAAGGAAAAATATTACACTTAAAGTTATCCATTGGGTAAATAAATTATACATTTTCAACCACCTTTTCGGTTTATATTATAACACAAAAATATTGCGTATTCTTCCAAAGTATGTCAAAATAAAAGCGACGCGAGTGCCTTGCACCGTGTACACTTTTGAAGGGAGCTTTTTTCACGATGAAAAGAAGCGAAAAATTCCGCCAAGCTAACCGCGAAGCGAAAGCAACAGTGATTGCTACCGCTGCAGTTATTGCCTTTTGGTGGATTGCAGGCTTTGGCCTTGCAGATGTAAATGTCTCTTATTTACATACTCCTCTGTGGGTGTGGGGTGGTTGTTTGGGAACTTGGATTTTTGCAGTCTTGGTAACCCTATTCCTCACAAAAAAAGTTTTTGTAGACTTTGACTTAGACGACGAGGAGGAAACCAAATGAGCAGCATCTTCAATCTTCTTCCCGTTATAGCATTCCTTGTACTTATGCTTGCCATAAGTGCTTATGTACAAAAATCATCCGCAGATGATCGCCAAAAGAACTTTGCCAAGGATTACTTCATTGGCGGACGCACCTTAGGCGGCTTCGTCTTAGCGATGACTACCGCAGCAACTTACAGTAGTGTAAGTACTTTCGTTGGCGGTCCCGGTATGGCGTGGATAATCGGTTATGGCTGGTTATACATGGCAATCGTTCAAGTTGTAGTTATCTTCCTTGTGTTGGGCGTGTTCGGCAAAAAAATTGCTATGATTGCCCGTCGCATTGATGCAGTAACTGTTATTGATGTTCTGCGTGCTCGCTACAAATCCAATTTCTTGGCAAACTTTGCTGCCATCGTAATCGTAGGTTTCTTCTGCGCAACTATGGTCGCTCAATTTGTAGGCGCTGCAAAACTGTTTGAAGCAGTTACAGGCTACTCCTACCTGACTGGCTTAAGCCTCTTTGGTTTAATCGTAGTATTCTATACCACCATCGGTGGTTTCAAAGGCGTTGCTATTACCGACTCCTTCTGCGCAGTTGCAATGATTGCAGGTATGTGCCTGCTCTTCGGTGCAATGATGGAAACCGGCGGTGGCTTCGATAATATTATGAAGCACATCAGCACTAATCATCCTGATATGCTTGAACCTCTCTCTCGTGGTAAAATGCCTATGAGTTTATACATCAGCCAATGGATGTTGGTTGGTATCTGCACTCTGGCATTACCCCAATCCGTTGTACGTGGTATCAGCTTTAAAAATACTAAAGCTCTCCATAAAGCAATCGTTATCGGCACTGTAGTAATCGGTGCTATGACCTTGGTTGCAACCATTATCGGTGTTCTCAGTAAAGGTATTCTCACCGGTGACTTGGCAAGCTACGGTGGCAGCGTTGATAATATCACTCCGCTGACTATCGTAAAATGCATGGGCCCCTTCTGGGCAGGTGTAACCATCATCGGTCCGATTGCGGCAACCATTTCTACTGTATCTTCCCTGCTTCTGGCAGCGTCCTCTTCCATTATTAAGGACGTATATATGAACCACTTGGCTTCCCAAGGTAAAGAACTTGCTAATGATAAAGTTCGTAGCTTCAGCCTTGCAGCAACTGTAATCTTAGGCTTGTTTGTTTACGTTATCGCAATCACTCCGCCTAGCGTAATCTGGATTATCAATATGTTTGCTTTCGGTGGTTTGCAAACCGCTTTCTTCTGGGTACTGGTATTCGGCCTGTTCTGGTACAAGGCAAATAAAAACGGTGCTATCGCTGCAATGGTTGGCGGTGTACTTGTTTACTGCGGTTCCATGGCAATGAAGATTAAAGTAATGGACTTGCACCAAATCACAATCGGTATTGGTCTTTCCTTGTTATTCTTCCTCATCGGTAACAGCTTTGGCAAAACCGTTGATGACGAAACTTTGGAAATCTTCTTCCCGGAAAGATTTGACAAATAATTTTACACATATATACAAAGAAGCACGCTCATTTGAGCGTGCTTCTTTAGTTAGAGCGTATTATTTTATTTTAAATATTTAAGCAACTGTACCAAGGAAATTTGTGAAGTATCGTCTATCTCATCTATCTCTAATGCACGCCTACCAAACTCGACGAAACCATTAGATTTATAAAATTCTATTAACTTAGGCTTTTCTTCACATTCCAGATAGACAAATTTCCCTCCCACCAACGCTTGCACTGCAGTTACAGTTTTACACGCACAATGCAGAAGAACATCACCACTAATAAGGTTTCTGTATTTATCATTTTTTCCAATTTGCCCTATCAACGGTGCAGATACCGTATACTGTCTCAGTTCGCCATCATATTGCCCAAACTTTGCAATTCGTTTTCTTAAAGTATTACTAAGTTTAGTACTACTTTTCACTACAAAACTTTTATAAGCCAAAGCATAATATCCTACCAAAACCATCTCACCTTTATAAGATGTATATA
>CALCHC010000015.1 GCA_937901335.1 uncultured Phascolarctobacterium sp.
TATATCGGGGTGGCATTATCAGCTATTGTAACGATATAAAACATACCCTTTTGAATGTGGATGAGGATTTGCTTAACCGGTATGGTGCGGTTTCGGCGCCGGTTGCTGAAGCCATGGCTGTTGGTGCAAAATTAGCGAAACACGATTTGCTCGTTTTCGTAGATAGTGATAGCTTCTTAAATCCCTATGCAATTATCAATTTGGTACAACCTTTTAAAGATAAGGATATGGGCGGTGTTTCTGGTCGTACTGACGTTGCTAACACTTATACTAATGGTTTGACTAAGATGCAAGCTGTTCGTTATTATATTTCCTTCCGTGTTATGAAGGCTGCGGAAGCTTATTTTGACGCAGTAACTTGTTTGTCCGGACCGTTGGCTTGCTATCGTAAAGATTTGGTTATGGAAAATATGGATGCTTGGCTTAACCAAACATTCCTTGGGCAACGTGCTACTTTTGGTGACGATAGAAGTATGACCAACTTTATTTTGCGTAACCATCGTACTAATTATCAAGATACTGCTATTTGTTCTACTATAGTTCCTAATTCTTACGAAGTATTTTTAAAACAACAAATGCGTTGGAAACGCTCTTGGTTGCGTGAATCTATAAATGCAGGCAAGTTTATGTGGAAGAAAGAACCGTTTATGTCCATTTGCTTCTATATTGGCGTATTGGTTCCTATCATAGCACCAATAATTGTTTTATATAATTTGGTGTATGTTCCTTTTGTGTATAGGGTTTTCCCAACAACATTTATTTTAGGTATGTTGCTTATGGCTTTAATGATGAGCCTTGCACAAAAGATATTGAGAAAAAGTTCCACATGGCTTTATGGATTGTGGTTCTGTTTATACTACGAAGCAGTGCTTTTGTGGCAAATGCCTATTGCCTGGGTAACTTTTTGGAAAGCAAACTGGGGTACAAGACCCACACCTGCTGACGTAGAAGAGGAAGAAAAGAAAAAGGAAAAAGAAAAGCAGAAGCTTGAAAATAAGAAAAAGTAATTTAGTTAAAGGTGAATGAGATGAATTTTGGCGAGGAAGAATATACTAAGAAAAAAGAACGAAAAAAGTTTTTTAGAGTCATTTTGCAAATCGTCATCCTTGCATTTTTAGGGTTTGTTTTAGCTAATGCACTTTTTACTTTTAGAGATTACGTTCCTTATCAAAAGCGTAGCGATGTTCCTGTAAGTACCGATAAAGGGTTTATAGCACTATCTTATTTTGGTGTAGCCCCTACTGGTACAGAAACTTTAATAGCAACTGATAGATTATATGAACATTTAGCTGCGTTAAGAAATTCTGGTTTCGTAACTGTAACTCAACAAGATATCATTGATTATTATGAGCAAAATAAAGTTTTACCTGAAAAAGCAATGTTTTTAATGTTTGAAGATGGTAGGCGCGATACCGCAGTATTTGCTCAGAAAATTCTTGAAGACTTGAATTATAAAGGTACAGCTATGACTTATGCAGATCGTATTGGTCGTAAAGAACCTAAGTTTCTTAAAGCTGCAGAGTTAAAAGATTTGTATGGCAATGGCTTTTGGGAAATGGGAACCAATGGTTATAGACTGGAGTTTATAAATTGCTTTGATAGATACGATAATTATCTTGGCGAACTTACAGTAAATAAGTATATAATGGTTGCTCCTTACATTGGGAGAAAGTTTAACCATTATTTGATGGATTACTTGCGTGATGCCTATGATTTTCCTAAGGAAAGTTATAATGTTATGCAAGACCGTATTAGTTATGATTACGAAAAGCTAAGAGATGTTTATCTTGAAGGTATTGGCTTTGTTCCTAAAACTTATAGCTTGATGCATGCTAATACTGGTGCTTTTGGTAATAACGGTGAAGTAAGCGATGTAAACGAAAAGTGGATTACTGAGCTGTTCAAAATTAACTTTAACCGTGAAGGTTACAGTTGGAATAATCGTGATAGCAGTATTTATGACTTAACTCGTATCCAGCCGAAACCTTATTGGTATGTTAATCATTTGTTGATGCGTATTGCTCACGACCAATACCAAACCGTTGCATTCGTGCGTGGTAATGAACAAGAAGCTGCTAAATGGACACATTTGTCAGGACAAGTAGAGTTTAAGGATCAAAAGATTATTTTAACTACTGACCCTAACAGTGATAGCTTAGTAGTTCTTAATGATATGCGTCCTTGTAAAGATGTTAAGGTTAAAGTTAATTTGACTGGTAACAAATATGGTACTCAAAGCGTTTATTTGCGTGCTGACGAAAAGCTGGAAGATGCAATAGGTGTTCATATTTCCGGAAACGACTTGTATGTTGTTGAGGATGAAGAATGTATTTTCAGCTTGGATTTAAACAAGTTCGAAGGTAAAGAAGTTGTTTCTGTAGACGAGAACAAAAAGGCTTCTGAATTGGCGGCGCTTGCTGCTTTCGCAAGATATGCTCCTACTAAAGCACAGGCTGAAATTTATGGTAAGCGTATGCTTGAAAGACAAAACAGAAGTGCTAAGTCTGTAAAAGAAGGTTCCAAAGAATTTGTTAAGCCAATAAGTCTTCATGAATTTGGCAACAGAAAACTGGAACTTTGCTTGCATGATGATGTATTACAAATCAAAATTGGTGAAAAGTTAGTAGATGCGCTTATTAAAGTTAAGAATAATAATAGCGGTAAAGTAGCTTTGCAAGCTATAATGGGTAACTCTGGTTCTAACGAGGTTGTATATACTGATGATGTGTATGATGGCGTGTTTGAAAATTTAAAAGTTACTGATTCTGTTTTGGATAAAGAAGTAGAGCCAATTATTGATTTTAATTTTGCAGGTTATGCATTTAAGGTTGCTAATCCGTGGGAAGAAAACGAGGATGCAATTTTGTATGATAGCAGACTTAAAGGCTTTGATGGTTTCTTGCATAATTTAGATGTATTCTGGGATGGCGTATTGCATTTGTTTGTGCATGGTTTTTAAATGAGAGTTGATTAAAATGGGAATGAGATTATATAAAAGTATTGTAGCTATATTAATACTGAGCGTTTGTTTTTTGTGTGCGTGTGGTACTGATAAAAAGATACAAGCACCTAAAATGAAACCTTCCCAAGCTGCTTGGTCTGTTTATTGGGATTGGGCTAATGGTATTGATGAAGCACAAGATGATAAATATCAAGACGTAATAGTGTTTGCTGCTGATTTTGATAGTAAGTCTAATATAGTTCTTCCCAAAAAATTTAATCCTGATAATTTTAAAGATTTGAGCAATCGTAAACTTTTTATTAGTTTCGTAAACGATATACAAACACAAAGTAGTGGCACAATTCAAAAAGATATAGTCTTCCTAAATAAGTTGTTAGAAACGCCTGAATCAAGAAGACAACATATTTCCGATGTTATCAAAATTTGTAGAGATAATGGATTTGATGGTATCGAAATAGATTATGAAAACATTTGGAAAGAAAAAGCTCTTGTAGAAAATTTTGTAAGCTTTGTTAAAGAACTGCACAAAGAAACCCAAATGAATCTTTTAGATTTACGGGTGGTTCTTGATGTACGAGCGTTAAAATACGCAAAGATTTTTCCTGATGATGTAGAATATGTTGTGATGTTCTACAATCTTTATGGCTTACATAGTGGCCCTGGTCCTAAAGCTGACAAAGAATTTATCTTAAGTACTCTTGAAAAAATGCAAAATTTAAAAGGCACACCTAATATTGCTTTTGCTAATGCTTCACGAAGTTTAAACGCTGTAGTCATACGAGTCGTATCTGATTTCTCACGGTAGCAGCGTTTTGGATTCTCACCA
>CALCHC010000016.1 GCA_937901335.1 uncultured Phascolarctobacterium sp.
CCTGTCATAAAGAACAGTAGCGTTGTATCCGTAACTGCTGCTTTACCCATATAAAAGAACATAATGCAGCTGGACAAAACCAAGGAGGACCAGAAGCCAGCTTTTTCATTGAACAGCTTGGTCACAGAAAAATACATCATCAGAGCAGTACCGCCTGCCATCAAACCAGCAGGGAAACGTGCAGCAAATTCACCGTCACCAAAAACATGGAAAGCCATGGCAACAAGCCAGTAGTACATAGGCGGTTTATCATACCAATAATCGCCAAAAATTCTCGGAGACAAATAGTCACCAGTCAAAATCATTTCACGGGCAGTTTCTGCATAAACAGGTTCATCGGGATCAAGCAGAGGAACTCCTCCAATACCAAAGAACACCATGAAAACGATTACCGCTGTTAAAATAAACAGGCTCTTTTTTTCGTATTGATTCATCACACAACCTCAAAAACTTTATTTTTTCTTATTGCCACTAATGCTTGCCATATTCATAACATCAGCACCAAAGGCACGAATGGAAACAAAAGCACCTAAAAGGAACGGTAAATATTCTGCAGCAAAACGCCACATAACCGCCATAATACCAACTACACCATCAGGAAGAATGTTGGAGAACAAGGCAACAAAGCCGACTTCTGCTACACCGCTACCACCTGGAGTCGGAGAGAAATATAACACAAGGTTCAGCAGAATCATTCTGCCCATAACCTCGAATAAGTCAAAACTAAAATTATTCAGTCCGGTAAAGAACGCTGGTACCGTAGCATAAATACCTAACAAGCTAAGACCAGATTCAATGAAGGCTCTAAGCACCTTTATGGGATGCTTTGCCATAATCTTAAAAGCATTCTTAAACTCTTCGTACCAAATAAAGCAGTTTTGACGAGTGGTGTAAGAGAACTTGCTCGTCAACTTATCAAGCCATTTTTCCGGATACTGAGTTCGCATCAAAAAGAATACCAACACCGGCAAAGAAGTAAACAAAACGGACACCGTCATGATTACAGAAGGAGCCATCCATTCTCCAATATCGCTATCGTTATGTAGCACAACAGGCACAAGCAAAATTAGGAAGAAAATGGACATAACCGTACGCACCAAGACTACTACTGTAGCTTTAGCAACAGGTACGCCCGCCTTGCGCATAAACATAATTTGCGCAATAGCACCACCACTAGCACCGGGAGTAACAAGTGCAAGGAAATAGTTACTCAGCACTACATTAACCACTTGCTTTAAGGTAAGCTTTGCACCGGTTACGTCAGCCAAAGTAATAAGACGTAAACCGTCAAAGAACAAACCCACAGCCAAGCAACCTAATGCAAGCAAAATGCATTGAGGCTTGAACATGGTTAAGTATTCTAAAGCTCTTATATCAAATGTAAAATAAATTACCGCTACGGATATCAACACCACAAAGGCAAACAATATCGTTAAGCGTTTCATCAGTTTTTCTGACATTTATCGCAGACCACCAAAGTTCATTAAAGCAACCTTATGTTGCTCTAAGAGTGTTTTATTTTTAGCGGAAAGAAAAGCATTAAGCTCATCTTCCCAGTGATAATCCCAAGTAAAATGTTTATCAAGCTCTTGTTTATTTAAACCGGGATGAGTCATAATTTCGCTGACTCCATCCGGCAAAGCAGTAATGATATTACCTACAAGAGTTTCATTTAAATTACCACCTGCCAACATTCCAAAGAAGCTTTCAGGATAAGCAAGTCCTGCGCTTTTAGCTTGCATTGCCGCCAAGCAAGCACAGAAAGACAAGCCTGCACGTCCAATCTTTCGTCCAAGCCCGCCTGCAAAACCGCCGCTAAAGAAGTAACCCTCTTGCGGAATACGGATATTCTTAATTTTATATTCATTACACAACTTCACAACCAAACCGGTCATTCCCGGAAGCACGTGAGTATGCTGATGACTATCAACATGGGTAATGTTTAGACCTGTTGCCAAAGCCTTTTCAATTTGGGCACGCAGTTCTAATTCTAATTGTACCATTTTTACTTGCCCTGTGTAAAACATTTTTGCAAATGCTACATAGTTTTCAGGAAACAAACCTTTATCATTAACAAGGCTACTAATTTTTTCCTTAGGTAAAACAGAAGGCACACTGCCTACCAAGGTTAAATGGATGCCAATTCCCAAGCCGGGATTTTCATTAGCCAAAGCTACTGCATTCTCAAAAGCAGGCGCACTACACATCAAAGAAGTACTTGTAATAAAGCCTTCTTGATAGCCTTTAATAATACCTTTATTAATTTCCTCGTGCAGACCAAAATCATCTGCGTTAACGATTAATTTCTTCATCTAAACCTACTTTAAATCTTTTGGTAATTGGCAAAGTGCAGTTTTACAAAATTACGGAGAGCTTCTTTTCCTAATTTTACAGCAATCCTTTTGGCACATTCTGTTGCCAAATCACCGCCACCTTTAGGAAGCTCCTCCTCGCCTGCCAAAACAGCAAGCTCATCCATACTACGCAAAAACTTTGCGCGGGCTAATACAGAAGCAGCAGCAACAGCAAGGTCACTCTCTGCTTTAGGTTGTTGCTTAAATTTCATTGCAGGGAATTTTTCCTGTAAGCTTTTTATAATCACATTGGACTTGGTAAATTGGTCAATAAGAGCACCTTTGCACTCCAAGTGTTTTGCCAAAACTTGGCTAAGTGCTGCCACATGACCATATCCCAAAAGCTGATTAAGGTTATCCCCTTCAGCTTTCACTTGCTCGTAACGCATATTGTAAATATGTGGCTTCAACTCTAAAACAACGCTATCTACCACATTTTCTTTAATAACTTCTTCCAACTGCAAAACCTTTTTATCGCTAAGCATTTTGCAGTCTTTAACACCTGCAGCCTGCAATTTAGCAGCAGTAGTGTCATCCACAATGACAGCAGCCACAACTAAAGGGCCAAAGAAGTCGCCTTTGCCAGACTCGTCACTGCCTGCCCACATACCTTGCCACTGAGTATTTTCTTCAGCAAGAAAAGATACAGGCTTACCTTCTACCGCCGCTTGTAAGGTACTTTGCAATTCACTTGCCGCACCGCCCCAAACTAAACGTCTGCCCTTTTTACCGTCATAAGCAGTAAGCACAACTTTTTCGCTGCCTTGTACAACTTTAAACTGATGACCGTAGGCGATGTCCTTCTCTTCACTAACAGTAGCAACACTATTCAGCTTATCTCTTAAATCTGCCAAGTGAGCAGAAAAATCATTACTCATTCAATAAATCCTCAGCAGCTATTTGAGCATATTGCATTGCCTTTTTCAAAGAAATTTTGGCATTGGTAGCAATCTCCTTGCAGCTTTCAAACTCAGGAGCAATATTTATGATTGCCCCATTGCAGAAGCCATACTTTACAGCCACAGAACCATAAGGAGTAGCAACTACCGTACTCTTACGCTCCAAGGTAGAACGTTCAACTTTGTGATAGCGTACGCCCAAAGTGGTAGTCTCTTCAAAAACAACGTCAAGCAAACTTACCAATTTTTCTTCGCTTACAAGGAACACCAATTTATAGGCAGGTCTACCCTTTTTCATTACGATAGGTTCTGCCCAAGCATCAAGGGCTCCGGCAAGCAATAATCTTTCTATAACATAGGCGAAAACCTCGCCACTCATATCGTCAATATTACAAGCTACTTCCAATATAGAAGCATTCTTTTCATTAGCAATAGTACCTACGTGTATGCGAAGCACATTGGGGATTTCCAGCTCCCAAGTTCCCGCACCGTAAGCAATCTTTTCACAAACAAAGTCTTCCGGCAATTCCAAAGCAGTCTCACCTAAAACTTTAGCCAGTGCTGCACCGGTAGGAGTAGTTAACTCTTTGGCAACTCTACCTTTTTCTTGGGGCAAGCCTTGCAAAAGTTCTGCAGTTGCAGGAGCAGGAACAGGCATTAAACCGTGAGCACATTTCACAAAACCGTGACCAGTAGTAATTTTGCCAACGTAAACTTTTTCAATGCCTAAATATTCCAAGCCAAGCAAGCAACCAACAATATCAATAATTGTATCAATGGCACCTACTTCGTGGAAGTGCACTTCATCCACTGCTTTACCGTGTACTTTAGCTTCAGCAACAGCAATGGCAGTGAACACTTCTCTCGCTTTATCCTTAATACTTTGGGATAAAGCAGAACCATCAATAATTTCCATCACTGCTTTTAAATTGCGATGCTCGTGATGGTGATGGGTATGTGGTAATTCATGATGATGCTCTTCGTCATAGTGATAATGTTCGTGATGATGAGCAGGGTCATAAGTATGAGCATATTCTTGACAATGAAAATGCTCTTCTTCATGGTGGTGATGATGCTCGTGAGTATGTTCATGATTATGGCTGTGCTCGTGACCGTGGGGCAAAAGCACATTAAAATATTGCGCATCAATACCAAGCTTGTTAGCACGTTGATGCACCAATTCATATTCACCTAAGTTTAATTTTGCTAATTCACCTTTTAATACATCTATAGGAAAGCCAGCATCAAGCAATGCGCCTAAAAGCATATTGCCACTTATACCAGCAAAAGTTTCTAAATAAATTGCTTTCATTTTCTTACCTCATATGATTCATAATGCTTGCCAAACGACCTGCACCAAAACCATTATCAATATTTACAACTGCAACGCCTGCGCTGCAACTGTTCAACATTCCTAAAAGTGCGGATAAACCACCAAAGTTAGCACCATAGCCTACACTGGTAGGAACTGCTACAACAGGCTTATCTACCAATCCACCAATAACACTTGCCAACGCACCTTCCATACCAGCCACGACAATAAGAACATTAGCTTCGCGGATAAGTTCCAGCTTATTAAACAAGCGGTGGATGCCAGCCACACCTACATCATAAATGCAGTTAACCTTGTTCCCCATCACTTCCGCAGTTACTGCAGCTTCTGCCGCAACAGGAATATCACTGGTACCTGCGGTAACGATGGTAATTACACGTTCATCATCTTTGGGCAAAGGCTTCCTTTCAAGCACAACAACGCGCGCCTCTTTATGATAGCGCACGTCGGAAACTTTAGCCTTAATGGCTGCATACACAGTTTCGTCAGCACGAGTAGCAAGCACATTGTCGTGCTTCAAGCTTAAAGCGTACATAATCTCTGCACATTGCTCCGGCGTTTTTCCGGCACAATAAATAACTTCCGGGAAGCCTTGTCTGTCTCCGCGGTTATTATCTAAATTGGCAAACCCCAAATCCGTATACTGTAAACCTTTAATTTGTGCAAGAGCTGCCTCTGGGGGCAGCTCTTGATTTTTATACATATTTATAATTTCTAAAATTTTATCGTCTTGTAAACTCACAGGCGTAATCCTCCGCTCAAAAGCTTTAGATTATTATTCTACTCGTTAAGCAGTTTTTCCTGCATCGCGTTTTTCTTTCCATTCTTCAAAAAGAATGTAGATGTTGGGAACAACCAGCAAAGTCAAAACAGTAGATGTAATCAAACCGCCTACCAATACTACACCCATGGATTGACGCAATTCTGCACCTTCACCAATACCCAAAGCAATAGGCATCATTGCTAAGATGGTAGACAAAGTTGTCATGAAGATAGGACGCAAACGCAAGGAGCAGGCATCAAGCACTGCTTGTCGCAAAGGTGTTCCTTCTTCACGTGCTTGGTTTGCATAGTCAATCAACAAAATTGCATTCTTAGTTACCAAGCCTAAAAGCATAGTCAAACCAATCATACTCATCATATTAGCAGTTTGACCTGCAACCAAAAGGCCAAGCACAGCACCAATGATAGCAAAAGGCAAGGAAGTCATAATAACCAAAGGTTGTACGAAACTTTCAAACTGAGCAGCAAGAACCATGTAAACTACGACAATCGCCAAAATAATAGCTTTGGAAACTTCGTTGAAGGTACGCGCCATTCTATCAGCTTGACCTACCATTTTGTAGTTGTAACCAGCAGGTAAGTTCATTTCAGGAATGAGTTCTTTTTCAATAACGCTAATCAAATCACCGGGGGAAATACCAACGGTATTAGCATACACTACGATTTGACGACGTTTGTCTTCACGTTCAATACGAGTAGGACCACTGCTAAGCTCAACAGTAGCAACATCGCCTAAACGGATAAATTGACCATCTTCGTTGGAAATACGCAAATTCTTAACGTCATTAATATTAGTGCGCCATTCTGCAGGCATTTGCAACACGATGTCATAGTCATTATCGCCAATGGTATAGCTGTTACCGGTTTCTTTACCCATGAACGCCATTTCTACAACTTCACCAACAGTAGTAGAGTTCAAACCTAAAGAGCTTGCACGAGCTTGGTCAAGTTTGATTACGATTTCCGGTTGGTCATCGGAGTCAGAAATATCTACGTCAGTAGCACCGGGAACTTGACGAACTTTTTCTGCCAATTCAAGTGCATATGCTTTTAATTGTTTAATATCGTTACCACGCAAACCAACTTGTACAGGACGGCTATCACCACGACCGCCACCTTGGTTGGAAACTACGTTAGCATTAGCACCCTCTACCCCACGTACGAACACACGCAATTCGTCCATAATTTCTTGCATGGTGCGTTTACGCTCGCTAGTAGGATGCAAACGAACTTCCAAAGAACCTTGGTTAACAGGGTTTCGACCAGCACCAATGTTCAGTGCAACAACCTTAACCTCAGGATAACTTAAAATTTCTTCTTGAATGGGTTTAACTAATTCAACAGTTTTATCAAGACCAGTACCAATGGGAGTTTTAAAGTTTACGGTAAATTCACCGGAGTCATAAGTCGGTTGGAATTCCATACCAACAAACGGCAACAAGGCAAAATTCAAACCCAAGGACAAAACAGCACCAAGGATAATTTTCTTAGGATTGCGGATTACCACAACCATGGTTTCATCGTAAAGCTTACGAATAAATTGGAAACCGGCTTCAAATTTATCCAAGAAAGCTTGCAAATATTTATTGCGTTCTTTGCTAGCTTGTTCTTCGTCAGGTTTCTTCAGCCAATAAGCAGAAACCATCGGAGTCAAGGTATAAGCAGTCAAGGTAGAGAAAGCAATAGCAAAAGCTACGGTCAGACCAAATTGCTTAAAGTACTGACCAATTACTTCGCCCATATTACCTACAGGAACGAATACTGCCATCAAAGACAGAGATGTTGCCAAAATTGCCAAAGAAAGTTCTTCAGTAGCATGTTGTGCAGCCACCAAGGGACCTTTACCCATTTCCATATGACGGAAGATATTTTCAATAAGAACAATCGCGTCGTCTATCAAAATACCAACTGCCAAAGACAGCGCCATAAGAGACATATTATTAAAGGTAAAGTCCAAAACCTTCATCATAAAGAAGGTTGCAACGATGGAGGTAGGAATACAAAGACTGCCTACGATGGTCGCACGGAAGTCACGCAAGAACATATAGGTAATTAAAAGCGCCAACGCACCACCAAAAATAATTGCATTCCAAACGTCAGCAATATTTTCGCGAATAAAGGTGGATTGGTCACGAACGATACTGATTTCAATATCGGGAGGAATACTACGTTGTTGTAATTCTGCTAATTTTGCTTTAACACCGTCAATTACGTCAACGGTATTAGTTTTAGATTGTTTACGGACGAACACCAATACGGAGGGTTTGCCGTTAGCATTACCATAAGTATCTTCATCAGCCCAATCGTCGATAACATCAACAACATCAGTAATATATACAGGTTTACCACCTTTATTAGCTACAACAATATTTTTAACGTCATCAATGTTTTCATACTTACCAATGGTACGAACAGTGATTTCCATATCCTTGTTCTTAACCTTACCACCGGGAGTATTATAGTTGCCGTCATTGATCTTGTCGTAAACAGTTTGGAAGGGAATGTTATATTCTGCTAATTTTTCCGGCTTAGCAACAAGTCTGATTACACGTTGGCTTGCACCATAAGCGTTTACTTCAGAAACGCCTTCAACCATACAAAGTTCGTCTACTAAGTTATCTTCAACAAAGCGACGAATTTCACTACGGCTTCTAGATGCAGAAGAGAAAGTATACATCAAAATAGGACGTGACGATAAGTCAACCGCTTGTACTACGGGTTCGTCAATATCGTCAGGCAAACGACGACGAACACGAGCAACTTTTTCACGTACTTCAGAGGACATATCTTGGGGGTCAACGCCAAATTCAAATTCTAATACGGTTTCACTATAACCTTCAAGTACAGTAGAAGACAAAGTCTTAATACCAGCTACTTGGCTGACACTGTTTTCGATGGGTTTAGTGATAAGTGTTTCCATTTCTTGAGGGGAAGCACCATCATAAGTAACACGCACACTAACCAAAGGCAGGTCAACGTCAGGAGTGAGGTCAACGCCAAGATTTGGATAGCAGCGGATACCGAATACTACCAGCATTAAAACAAACATGGTAGTAAATACGGGTCTGCGTATAAATGTACCAATCATGTTTATTTTCCTGCCTTATCTACTTTAATTTTGCTACCTTCGCGCAATTTGTTTTGACCACGGGTAACGATAAGATCTTTTTCAGAAAGACCGCTCACGATTTCAGCAACTTCTTCGTTGGTATAGCCAACAGCAAGTACACGACGATTAACTTTATTTTCTTCGTCTACAACGTATACAGTTTTTTGGTCGTCACGCATAACAATTGCATGTACGGGAATAGTCAGCACGTTTTCGCGCGGTTCAGCAACCAATTTAACAGTGGTATATACACCTGCACGCAATCCTTCAGGATTTTCCACGCTAATTTCGGTGGAGAAAGTATGTGCCGGTAAATCAGCTACGGGAGCAATGCTAGTAATTTTACCTACGATTTCACGATTATTAAAAGCATGCAGTACAATAGTTGCTTCGTTGCCAACAGCAACGCCTGCAATTTGACCTTCGGGAATATTAACAACTGTTTTCAAAGTGCTAATATCAGCAATAGCAAAAAGCGGAGTACCTGCTTTTGCATAGTAACCTTCTTGGAAGTAACGTTTTGCAACAATACCGTCAGCAGGAGCTACGATGTTAGTACCACTCAAAGAAGATTCTTTACCACGCAAGTTACCCAGCGCTGCATCAAGTTGAGCTTCTGCATTTTCATGAGCAAAGCGGTAATCATCAACGGTTTGTTCAGAAACAGCACCAGCTTGGAAAAGTTTTTCGTAGCGTTCCAAATCACGAGCTGCTTTACGCAAATTAGTTTTAGCTTCGATATATTCACCACGAGCTTTCAAAACTTCTGCGTCAGTATCAACTTGTTCTAAAGTTGCCAATACTTGCCCCTTGGTAACTTTGTCGCCTTCTTTAACGAAAACTTTTTCCACGCGACCGTCAACCTTGGGCGCAACTTCTGCTTGCCATTCCGGATCAAGGCTGCCGGAGAAAATAAGTTCCGGTCTCAAAGTAACAAGTTGAGGAAATGCAGTTTCTACTGCAATTTCTCTGCCCTTGTTAATTCTAGCAGCACGCTCCTTATTTTTTTGGATATTATCAAAAATGCGGTAGCCTACCACTAAAGCAAGCAGTACACATAAACCAACTAATATTTTTACACGGCGGTCCTTAAAATTCATGACACTTCCCCCAATTTTAAATAATCATAGAATGATTATAGCATAAAGGTTAAATTGTGACACTAAAAACATAAAAAAGACATAATTGAGCACTTTATTTAATTAATGTAAGCAGAAACAACTGCACTTACCTCTAAGCTTCCATTTTTCTCGTTACCTTTCGCAGTAAACTCCTGCAAATTTTTAAAGCTTCCTCCCGTTTCCACCGCCTGCAAAAACTTAACAAGCTTTTCATAATTTCCCTCAGCTTCCAAATATAAAACTATACTTTGTTTTTTAGAACTCCCCTTGCCATTTTGACGCAAAGCTTTTAATTTTACTCCACTATCTTCCGCAACACTATGAAGTTCTGCCATTACAACATCTTGCTGTAAATTTTGAGGCAAACGCTTTTCTAAAGCTTGTAGCTTTTCAAGTTGTTCCTTTTCACTTTGCAAATAGTTCTCCGTTTTAGAAAAGGTTTCATAAATTTTAACCTGCTCATTTATTTTTGAATACTCTCTTTTGGCAAACACCGCTTCCTCAAATAACGGTACAACTCCAAAATAAATTAAGGATACAAGTAAAATCAACGCAGTACTAAAGCAAAACAAACTCTTCTTTTCTTCGCTAACTTCTTGTAAATAATTAAGCTTCATCTTCATTCACCCTTCTATTTTCCGTAAAGAACTATCTTATAACCAATAAGTTCTCCTTTAATGGCGTTTGTTTCTACAAGTGTTACCTTGCTAAAATTTTTAGTTACTTGCAAATTATCGATAAGATTTTTAATTTGCTCTATTTTTTTAGCCTTGCCTTGTAGCTCCACAACTTGGCTTGCATCCCTTTGTTTTATAGTAGTAAGCCAACAATCTTGAGAAACACTTGCTCCAAGAACAGGTAAGAGTTCACTCCACAGCATTCTTTCTTTTTCCAACTTTGCAATGGCTGTAGAAAAAGCCTTTATTTTTCGAGTCCTTGCTTCCCACTTTTCGTATCGCTCTTGCCACAGATGAATTGCTTGTAAATTTGCTTGTACTTCTCGCAATTTAGAAACTTGTATCGTTTTATAACACCACGCTACAGCAAAAAGCGCAGTTCCTAAAACTAAAAGAAATATTGTTCCAAGCCTATACAATTTCGTTTTGGGAAGCAGCCTTCTTTTTTGACCATCAGGCAATAAATTCAAAGTATCTGCTTCGTCACTTGAAACATTTACTTGTGTTAGCACAAGACCTTGCATTTTGGCTTCTTCCTCTAATTCCTGCACAAGGCTTTTCAAAACTACATACACTTGTAAATTTTCCATGCCATCACTCAACCCCAAGGACTTATAAGCAAAATAATAAGTTCCGTCTTCAAAAGGAACGTGCAAAGGTAATTCCCAACGTACTGCTTCTGCAACTTCCTTTTTAGGCATCACTGGCAAGACAAGTTTACAGGTAAATACATGCTCCTCTTTTAAGATAACAACCTTCTGTTTTTCAAGAGGTACTTTATATAAACTACTTAACTTCTCAATCCAAGCAAAATACTTTTTCATATTTCTATCCTTTCTAAAAAGCTTCACAACCATAAACTCCAATACCAAGCAAAAAGCTCCTTACCACATAAAAGACTCACCCATCCGCTTACGCACAAGTAAGGTCCAAAGGGAATAGCGTCCTTACGACTTTTAATTCCAGTTAATAGTAAGAAAACGCCAACAACTCCACCGAAAATGAAAGCCAGTAATAAACATAAAAGGCTTTGCTCTAACCCAAGCCACACTCCTAAAACAAAGGCAAGCTTAACATCGCCAAAGCCCATTCCGCCCCTACTTACCCAATAAATTATGAGCATAATTGCAACGCTTGCCATTGCTCCCTGCACAGCATCCCACATATTGCTAAAATAGTAGGCGTAGATTACACCAGTTACCATTAACAAGGTAGATACTTCATCATAAAGAAGTTGCTCTTTACAATCGGTATAGATGTGAATAATTAGTGCTATAGTAAAAATTAAAAGTAAGATCTCGTACACTCAAACACTCCTTTCAACTCCCTCCGTCATCGCTACGCGATGCCACCTCCCTCAAAGAAGGAGGCCTCTTTAAAACTACTTTAACAAGAAGGCTCCCTCATGAGGGAGCTGTCGCAAAGCGACTGAGGGAGTAAAAAAAGGCTCCTGTACTGCAAAGTAATGCTAATACAGGAGCCTTTAATGCTCTTGAGAATTATTTAATTGTCGGTAAAAATTACCAGGTCAAATCTTCAACTTCTGCGCGACCACGACCGGTAAGAGCGTCGAGCATTACGCGTTGTTCAACTTGAGCAACGAGTTTTTTGGTGAATTTAACAGTATCCGGGTTAACGGAGATGCTGTCGATACCGCTCTTAATGAGGAATTCGCAGAATTCAGGATATACGCTGGGAGCTTGACCGCAGATGGAAACGGTTTTGCCGTCTTTGTGAGCAACGTCGATGAGGTGACGAATTGCACGTTTAACAGCAAGGTTACGTTCATCATAGATGTGGGATACGGTATCGTTGTCACGGTCGCAACCCAATACGAGCATGGTCAAGTCATTGGAGCCGATGGAGTAACCATCAACATATTTATTGAATTGGTCAGCCAAGATGATGTTAGCAGGAATTTCTGCCATCAACCAAACTTTGAAGTCTTTGCTACGAGCAAGACCGCAGCTAGCCATGATGTTAACTACTTTTTCACATTCTTCTACGTTACGGCAGAACGGAATCATTACATGGAGGTTTTTCAAGCCGAATTCTTCGCGAACTTTACGAACAGCGAGGCATTCCAGTTTGAAAGCGTCGATGTATTTGGGGTCATAGTAACGAGAAGCACCGCGCCAGCCGAGGAGTGCGGAAGGTTCGTACGGTTCGAATTCGTCGCCACCTTTGAGGTCACGATATTCGCTGGATTTGAAATCGCTGAAGCGGAGGGTAACCGGTCTCGGAGCCATAGCTTGGCAAACTTGACGCATACCTTCTGCCAATTGGTCTACAACTTTTTCAGGTTGACCAATTTTAATCAAGTGCAACGGATGTTCGTGGATGTAAGTGGTCCAGATGAATTCTTCACGCATCAAACCAATGCCATCGCAAGGCAGGTTGGAATATTTTTCTGCCAATTCGGGGTCACCGAGGTTCATATAAACTTTGGTGCCGGTGGGCGGGAAGTATTCAGCAACAACAGCGCCTTGTTGAGCAGCTTGTTCTTTTTTAGGTTCTTCGAGGATACCTTCATATACTACACCGTGAGTAGCGTCGATGGTTACATCAATGCCGTCAGGAATAGTGGTGGTAGCAGCTTCGCCACGGCTCTTAGTACCTACGATGCAGGGAATACCCAATTCGCGGGAAACGATGGAAGCATGGCAGGTCATACCGCCGCTATCAGTAACGATAGCTTTCGCTTTTTTCATTGCCGGAACCCAGTCGGGAGCGGTCATTTCAGTTACAAGGATTTCGCCTTCTTTGAATTCGTCAATGCGGGACGGATCCAAAATAACGTGTACTCTACCAGAAACTTGACCCGGGGAAGCAGGCAAGCCTTTTACGATAACTTTGCGATCAGTGGTCACAGCTTTTTTCTCCTCTTTCGGTGCACCATTTTCTTTATTACGACGGCTCCATACGGTTTCCGGACGAGCTTGGAGAATCCACAATTTACCATCGCGTTCATCTACGCCCCATTCCATATCCATGTAGCAGCCATAGTGTTCTTCAATCTTTTTAGCATAGCCAGCCAATTCGATGATTTGTTCATCGGTCAGCTTTTGCATGTTTTGCTCATCAAGAGCTACCATTTGTTCTTCGCAGTCGCCGCCAGCTTTGCGAACCAATTTTACATCTTGACCGTTAACATTTTTCTCAAGGATTTTGTGAGTTTTTTTGCAAACGGTGTAGTTGTCAGGAGTTACAGTGCCTTGAACAACATATTCGCCCAAGCCCCAAGCAGCTTCCATCAAAATGTTTTGGTCATCGCCAGTTGCAACGTTAACGGTGAACATAACGCCTGCAGCTTTGGAGAATACCATCATTTGAACTGCTGCACTCAGAGCAACGTCTAAATGGTCAAAGCCTTGTTTTTCACGATAGTAAACAGCGCGGTCGGTAAAGCAGGAAGCATAGCATTCTTTAACTTTAGCGATGATGGTTTCAGCGCCTTGTACATTCAAGTAGGTATCTTGTTGACCAGCGAAGCTTGCGTCCGGCAAATCTTCTGCAGTAGCAGAGCTGCGAACTGCAACATACGGTTGGTCGATATTCATTTTTTTACCAAGTTCTTCGTAAGCTGCTGCGATAGCATCTTGCAAATCTTGGGGCATTTCTTTATCAAGGATTGCTTGGCGGATACGAGCGCAAACGTCACGCAACAAAGCGCTGTTTTCAACGTCGGTCAATTCGCCAACCAGTTCACGTACTTCATTGTCCAAACCACTTTTTTCAAAGAAGTATCTGTAAGCGTGAGCAGTAGTAGCGAAGCCATACGGTACGGGAACGTCAACTTTAGCGGTCATTTCGCCCAAAGAAGAAGATTTGCCGCCAACAATCGCAACGTCTTCTCTTTCAAGTTGTTCAAACCAAAGCAGGAACTGTTTTTCTTTTTCCATGATTAACTCTCCTTTTATAATATACTTATTCTGGGAAACTTATTTAATATAGTGTACACTATATCATATTTATTTTTCACTTTCAAGAGCTTTACACAAAAATATCGCAACATATTTTTCTGCGCATAACTCTCGCAATTACTGTTAAGACTTCTACAAAAAAGAGGTTTCTCCTGCTACAAAAACGCCTCAATTAAAACTAAATACAAGCTTTTTTATTGGAAGGAAACGTGCTAAAATTAACGTAGCAAAATTTGGAGGACAAGGACATGCAAGCACAACACTTTGAAATAAATAACGCTCCTATTCCTTTTTACTTTGACGATGGTCACGGTGATTACAGCCGTAGCTACGAACGCAGCGATGATGATTTTGATTACGCTGATTATTCTACTGACCACCGCGACAACAACTTCCGCAATTTCGAAAAGAAACGTAAGCCTAACAAAACTAAAGAGCAAATCATCCAAGATTTGTTAAAACGTTGGGATTGAGTAATTGAATATGCTATATACACAAAAAGCCCCCGCTCCAATGAGCGGGGGCATTAGTTTTTAGAAAAACGTGGAATTACTACACTATAATTCCTGGAAAAATGTGCATTTTTTCTTTTTAAAACTTGGAAAAACGTGTGGAAATGCACTATATTTTTCTGGAGAAATGTGTTATTCTGAAACCAAGAACAAGTAAGGATGGTGATTTTCTTGAAACGCAAGGCTATCCAAGATTTAATAGATTGGAAAAACAGCACAGACCGCAAACCTTTAGTTCTCAAAGGTGCTAGACAAGTTGGTAAAACTTGGCTAATGAAAGAATTTGGCAAAACCCATTATAAAAATTATGTTTACTTCAACTTCGATGAAGAAGACGCATTAAAATCCATCTTTGAATCTAACAAAAATCCCCAACGCATAATTGACCTCTTATCATTTATTGCTGATGAAAAAATAGTTCCCAATGAAACATTGATAATATTTGATGAGATTCAAGAATGTCCTAATGCTTTGAACGCCTTAAAGTACTTCAAAGAAAAAGCTAATGATTATCATGTAATTGCCGCAGGTAGCTTACTTGGGACATTATTATCACAACCTAAATCCTATCCTGTTGGAATGGTAAACATCTTAAACATTTATCCTCTTACCTTTGATGAATTTTTAGATGCTACTGAACCTACCTTATACAAATATTACTCTAGTATAATCAAGGAACAAAATATCGAAGAAATTTTCCACAATAAATTTCTTGATGCCTACAATTATTATCTTATTGTAGGTGGTATGCCAGAATGTGTTCATTCTTGGATAACCTATAAAGACCCTAAGAAGGTTTCTAAAATTCAAAATGAGTTGATAACTATATACGAAAATGACTTTTCTAAACATAATGGTAAAGTCAACAGTGGTCGTATACTTATGGTTTTCCGTAGTATAGTTTCGCAATTATCTAAACCTAACGAAAAATTCATATATGGAGCGGTCAAAACTGGTGGCAGAGCTAGAGATTTTGAAGAAGCTATAGAATGGTTAGTTACTGCAGGAATGCTCAAT
>CALCHC010000017.1 GCA_937901335.1 uncultured Phascolarctobacterium sp.
CCTCAAAATTTGTCCATAAAATAGGATACACTTCAAATTTCAATTTTTTTGTTTTATGGTGAAATTGAAACATTCCTAAGAGTGTACCTAAACTACCACCTATAAAAGAGAATATAAAAAATGTCTTTTCAGAAATTCTATATTTATTCTTAATAGCTTTTCTTTTATCAATTGCGACAAGTATAAATGAAATGAAATTGATAATAACTAGATATAAAACTAGATATTTCATTTTGAATCTAATGTTCTTTTAATTTTACTTGCACAATTTTTAGTATAGACTAAACCAACTTGACTAAGAATTTTATTAAACTCTGTAACTCCGTCATGATCACAAGTTTGTTCATATTCTATTTCATAATCAGTAATTTGATTGTATTCATTAATATCGAAGCATAATTCAGCTTTATCAGTTACAACTATCGCACGATAAGTTGTACATTCACCAAGTACAATAATATCTTGAGAAATATTTAATTCATCTAATACCTTGCGAACTTCTGATTGATTGATAGCGTTTGAAGTATTTTCATTAACATAACATTCAAATTCTTCGTGACCACGAATTGTAGGAACTTTTAAAGTAATCATAAATTTGTTGTCTTTTTCACGAATTCTCATTGCACAGTGTTTTTTTCTTAAATCATTGTTTGGAGTATCGTAATAAGTATTTGTTTGTTTGATAAATTGTTTGTTTAGATACAAATCTGATAATTTTTCAAAATTTTCTTTTGAAACTAATAATTTATATTCGATTTCTATATTATTAATCATTTCATCACCTTCGGATTTATGATACAATAATGTAATCATAAAAGGAAGATTAAAATGAAAAAATTCGTTGTAGTTGCAAAAAAAGATGAATGCTCTTCATTAATAGAAAATAAGATAAAAGAGGAGTTAATTAAAAATGGTTGGATAGAAACGAAAGTTAATCCTGAACTTGTAATTTGTGTTGCAGGTTGCATGGCACAAAAAGATGGTGACAAGCTCATTAAAAAGCATCCTCATGTAGATTTGCTTTTGGGCACTGCTTATGTAAATGATTTCAAACAAATTCTGTTGGACTATTTGGCAGAACGTGGTAATAAACGCAGAACCAGAGTTTACGATGACTTGACCATTCACCAAAGTGAGTTCGAAGGCAAAATGGTACGCCAAAGCAAATTTGAAGCGTGGATTCCCATTATGTATGGTTGCAACAATTTCTGCACCTACTGCATCGTTCCTTACGTGCGTGGTCGTGAACGTAGCCGTAGCATGGAAAACATCGTTGCGGAAATCGAAGCAGCAGTGGCAGATGGCTACAAGGAATTTACCTTGCTCGGTCAAAACGTAAACTCTTACGGTAAAGACTTTGGCGAGAAAGATGCTTTTGCTAAATTGCTCCGTCGTGTAAATGAAATCCCCGGTGTTGACCGTATTCACTATATGACCAGTCACCCCAGAGATATGAGCGAAGAAGTTATTAAAGCAGTTGCTGAATGTGAACACATCTGCGAAAACTTCCACGTACCTTTCCAATCTGGCAGCACCGAGATTTTGCGTCGCATGAACCGTGGTTACAGCCGTGAAAAATATTTGGAGCTCATCGCCCTCATTCGCAAGTATGTGCCTAACTGCACTATCACTACTGATATTATCGTAGGCTTCCCCGGTGAAACCGAAGAAGATTTTGAAGATACCCTTAACCTTGTAAAAGAAGTTGGCTTTGATGCTGCTTTCACCTTTATCTATTCCAAACGCAGTGGTACCCCTGCAGCGAAGATGGATAACCAAGTTCCTTTGGATGTGAAGAAAGCACGCCTTAATAGATTGATGGAAGCTCAAAACATCAACAGCTTGAAATGCAATGAAAAGCTTATTGGCGAAGTTGTTGAAGTTTTGGCAGAAGGCCCCAGCAAAAACAAAGATGTTTGGAATGGTAGAACCCGTACTGGCAAATTGGTATTGTGGCCCTTGGAAGGCAAAACCTACCAAGCAGGCGACAAAGTTTATGTGAAGATTGATACAGCGCAAACCTGGTTGTTGAAAGGCAAGGCGGTAGATAATGGCTAATTACACCCCCATGGTGCAACAGTATTTAGATGTTAAAAACCAACATCCCAATGAATTACTGTTCTTCCGTTTGGGCGATTTTTACGAAATGTTTTTTGAGGATGCAATCACTGCGTCCCGCGAACTGAATATTACTTTGACTAAGCGCCAAGAAAATATGCCTATGTGCGGTGTGCCGTACCATTCTGTAGATGGTTACATTGCTAAGCTGGTGAAGAAGGGTTATCGCATTGCTATTTGTGAGCAAGTGCAAGACCCGAAGGAAGCTAAAGGCATTGTGGAACGTAAGGTTATTAAAATTATCACTCCTGGTACTGCTATGAACGAGCAGCTTTTGGAAGATAAGCATAACCGTTTCTTAGTGTTCCTTGCTGAAAAAGATAACAGCCTGTGCCTTGTGGCAGCAGATGTTTCTACCGGTGAATGTCAATGGGTAGTTGCTGATGGGGCAGAGCGTATGCTGAATATTGCTGAACAGCTTTTCAGAATGCAACCTGCGGAAATCGTAGCTACTGATGGCATTGCTCAGTGGGATAAACTTAGTGAATGGGTTAATAGCAAATTGCCTGAATGTGCTGTAAGCATTTATAAAGGTTATGAAGTAGAAGAAAGCTATTTTGGCAAACATTTTGCTAAGGTAGAAGTTCCTGCCTTCGTCGAAGAAACCGTTGAGTATTTACTGCGTTATCTCCACGCAACTGTTATGGCAGATTTAAGTCATATCAATCGCTTGAACGAAATTGTCATTGAAAGCTTTATGAACCTTGATGCTACTGCCATCCGTAATTTGGAATTGGTACGCAATATGCGTGATGGTTCCAAGCGTGGTACTTTGCTTGACGTCTTAGATTTTACCAATACTTCTATGGGCGCACGCAAGCTGCGTAGCTGGATTGAATGTCCGCTCCTTGATTTGGGCAAGATTTACGAACGCCAAGATGCGGTAGCGGAACTTTTAGATAATAGCACTTTGCGCGAGGCGGTAGTGGAGCGTTTGAAAGCTATCTACGATTTGGAACGCATTGTTTCCAGATTGGAAGTAGGTAGTGCCAACGCACGCGACCTTGTTTCTTTGCGCACTTCTTTGGCAGTTTTGCCGGAAGTTAAAGCAGTTCTTGCTAATTGTAAGAGCCGTAAGCTTCAAAGAATTTATAATAACCTCCACGTTCACGAAGATATTTACGCTGCACTTGAAGCTGCAATCGTAGACGAACCGCCTTTCTCCGTTCGTGAAGGTGGCATGATTAGAAGCGGTTACAACGCAGAGCTTGACGAACTGCATATGATTGCTAAAGACAACAAGTCTTGGATGCAAAACTTCGAAATGAAGATTAAAGAAGAAACTGGCATCAAGACCATGAAGGTTGGCTTCAATAAAGTTTTTGGCTACTACATCGAAGTTAGCAAAGGTCAAAGCGAAAACGTACCTGACTACTTCGTCCGCAAGCAAACCCTTGTCAATGCAGAGCGTTACATCGTTCCTGAACTGAAGGACTTTGAAAATAAAATTCTTGGTGCGAAAGAAAAGATTGAGCAATTGGAATACTATCTCTTTAGCCAATTGCGTGAGATGATTCGCTCCAAGATTAGTGAAATTCAAGAAACTGCACGTGCTTTGGCAACTGTGGACGTTCTCGTTTCCTTTGCCGTAAGTGCGTATAAATACAACTACATCCGCCCCGAACTGAATAACGGCGGCGAAATTAAGATTACCGATGGTCGTCATCCTGTTGTGGAACGCTTGCTGGAAAAAGAAATCTTCGTTCCCAATAACGTGAACCTCAATAGTAGCGATGAAAGTATGATTGTTATTACCGGTCCTAATATGGCTGGTAAATCTACTTATATGCGTCAAGTTGCACTTTTGGTATTGATGACTCAAATGGGTAGCTTTATTCCTGCTCGTCAGGCAAGTGTTTGCCCTGTTGATAAAATCTTTACCCGCGTTGGTGCAAGTGATGACCTTGCTACCGGACAAAGTACTTTTATGGTAGAGATGAACGAAGTGGCGCAAATCCTGCGTTACGCTACCAAAGACAGTTTGATTATTCTTGACGAAGTTGGTCGCGGTACCAGTACCTTTGACGGTATGAGTATCGCTAAAGCCGTTATGGAATACATTCACGGAAAGATTAAGGCGAAGACTTTGTTTGCAACTCATTATCATCAATTGATTGCGTTGGAAAGTGAGTTGCCCGGCGTGAAAAACTATTCTGTAGCAGTTAAAGAACGCGGTAATGATATTGTGTTCCTGCGTCGTATTATCGCAGGTGGTACAGATAGAAGCTATGGTGTACACGTAGCACGCTTGGCTGGCTTGCCCAAGAAAGTTTTGGACAGAGCAAATGAAATTTTGCAAGAGTACGACCGTTGCGAAAGTGGTATTCGTCCTGTAGCGCAAGCTCAAAAAGCAGCAGAAGAACCGCAAATGATGGGTAGCTTGTTTAGCAGCGGTTTAGCAGACCAAATTTTGGCTATTGATGTTATGAGCATGACTCCCATCGAAGCAATGAACGCTTTGTATAAATTACAGGAAGAAGCAAGGAAGGAGAGCGGTAGATAATGGAAATTAAAAACGTACAGGTTTTAGACACCAATACCGCCAACCAGATTGCTGCAGGCGAAGTTGTCGAAAAGCCTGCTTCCGTAGTAAAAGAATTAGTAGAAAATGCACTTGATGCAGGTTCTGATAAAATTGAAGTAACCATTTTTGCAGGTGGTACTGAATATATCCGTGTTGTAGATAATGGTAGCGGTATGAGCGAAGAAAATGCTAAATTGGCAGTACTGCGCCATGCTACCAGTAAGATTGTCAGCGCAGATGACCTTATGACTTTGAACACCCTGGGCTTCCGTGGTGAAGCTTTGCCCAGTATTGCGTCTGTTTCCAATTTTACTTTGCTCACTCGTCCTGAAAGTGAAGAGTTTGCAACTTCCATCCGCATTGATGGTGGCGAGAATATGGAATGCAGTAGCGCTGGTGGCAATGCAGGTACTACTGTTATTGTAGAAAACCTTTTCTTCAATGTGCCTGCTCGTCGTAAATTTTTGAAGACTACCGGTACTGAAGGTCGTTATATTAGTGAACTTTTAACTAAGCTTGCACTTTCCAGACCTGATGTGCGTTTTAAACTTACTCATAATGATAAAGAAGTATTGAGTACTCCTGGAGATGGGGACTTAACTTCCACTATTCGTTCTTTGTATGGCAAGAACGTTTCCGAAGAGCTTTTGACTGTTGATTTTAAGGATGAAAAAATTAAAATTGATGGTTACATTGGCAAACCTACCTTGCTGAAAGGTACTCGTCAATGGCAAACCTTATTTGTTAATGGTCGTATGATTGGTAATAAGATGTTGGCAAAAGCTATTGACCACGCTTACCAATCCCAAATTCCTAAGAGTGGTTTCCCCTTTGTGGTGCTCAATATCACAGTGGACACTGCTTCCATCGACGTTAACGTGCATCCGCAAAAGAGTGAGATTAAATTCAGTGACGAAAGCACAGTTTATAAGGCAATGTACAAGGCTCTGACAGATGCTTTGACCAAGCCCATGAGTGCTCACAAAACTGAAGTAACTTTGCTGGACGATTCTGAATTGAACGTGTTTGTTCCGGAGCAAAAGGCTACTCCTGCTTTCGAAGCGAAGCCTGCTACAAAATATGAACCGCCCAAACCGCAAGTTTTTGAACCTATTTTCAAAAGTGATGCGGGAATGGGAGATATCTTTAAAACTCCGGAAAAGCCTGTGCAAAATGAAGAGCAACCTTCTCAAGTGAAGTATCCTTCTTCTGAAAGAGGCAATGTTTTCAAACACAAGGATTACACTTATCAAGCAGTGCAAGAGCCTGTGTTTACTATTAACGAAGCACGCGAAGAGTTCGCTAAAAACGAACCATTGGCGACTGCTCCTGTAGAAGCAATTGCTTTCACTGATACTGATAGCGGTATTGATACTATTTGGCCCATCGGTCAAGTGGATAAAACCTTTATCATTGCTCAATCTGAAGATGCTTTGTATTTGATTGATCAACACGCTGCTCACGAACGTATTTTGTTTGATAAGCTTGTTGCTGCTAAAGGTGATATTCCTGCGCAACAATTGTTGATGCCTATTTATGTGGATATGCAAGCTCAAGATATTGCTCTGATTGAAGAACATCACGATGAGTTCTTGCGTTTAGGCGTGGATATCGCTCCTGCTGGTGAAGAAATGCTGAGAATCTCCTGCTTGCCCACTGATATTAAGGCAGATGATGCAGAAGAATTCATTTTGGAAATCAGTAAGATGTTACGCGAAATGCGTACCATCAATCCTGCGGACTTGCGCCACGAAGTATTACACATGACTGCGTGCAAGGCTGCTATTAAAGCTGGTCAGCTTCTTAATATGCGTCAAATGCGTCAACTTATTATTGACCTGTGCAATACAGAACATCCCTTTACCTGTCCTCATGGTCGTCCTTGTATGATTGAAATTACTACGGACGAACTTTATAAAATGTTCAAAAGGACTGGTTTTTAATATGCGCTTTGCTGTAACTGTAGGGCGTAAAGGCAGCGCTGATTTGCTGACCGCTGCTAAAGAATGGGCTGAACACTTTGGCGTGACCTTTATTGAGCGTCCGTCCAAAGGTAGTTTGGAAGAATTACGTCAGCAATATGAATTAGATGCAATTTTAGTTGCCACTGCAGATGGCCCCCAGATATATAATAATGAAGGAACTTTCTTCTACCATCCGGGAATGGCTGTACTGCGTTTGCAACGTTTAAAAAATAATGAGCACGATCATTTCGCTAAAGCCTTGGAGCTTGGCGAAGGGATGCGTGTTTTAGACGGAACTTTAGGCTTGGCAGGTGACGCTGCCATTGCCAGTTACCTTGTAGGTGAAAAAGGTAAGGTTGTTGGGGTAGAAGCTTCTATTTTATTGCACTTTGTTGTAGAAAATGGCTTACGTGCTTACGAAGCAGAAGATCCTGATTTGACCGAAGCATTGCTTCGCATTACCACAGTGCAAGCTACTGCGGAAGAGTATTTGGAAACTTGTGAAGCAGATGCTTTTGACGTAGTGTATTTTGACCCAATGTTTCGTTATCCGGTGCAAGGTTCTTCTGCCATGGAACCCTTACGCCCCGTTGCCTACGAACATCCTTTAAATCAAAGGACTATTGAGTTGGCACTGAAGGCTGCACCCAAAATTGTCATTAAAGAGCGCAGTGAAAAAATTCTGCGTGAATATGGTTGCACAGAAATTTTAGGCGGAAGATATAGCCGCATTAAGTTTGGAATTATCAGGAGGTAAGCAATGAAGGAAAGAGTTGCGGTTATTTTAGGACCTACGGCAACAGGAAAAAGTCATTGTGCTATTGAGCTGGCTAAACGCTTGAATGGCGAAATTATTTCCGGTGATTCTATGTACGTATATAAAGGTATGGATATTGGCACCGCCAAACCTACTGAAGAAGAGCTTGCTTCTGCTCCTCATCACCTTGTAGATATTTTGCCTGCTGATGCAAAATTTGACGTGGTGGATTTCAAAGAACGAGCAGAACAACTGATTAAAGAGATTAATGCTCGTGGTAAGTTGCCCATCATCGCAGGTGGTACTGGTCTTTACATTAAAGCGCTCCTTGAAGATTACGCTTTTAATAATGTGGATGCAGACGAAAGCTTGCGTAATGAGCTGGAGCAATTTGCTTTGGAAAATGGCAAGGAAGCACTCCACGCTCGTTTGGCTGAGCTGGATCCGGAAGTTGCTCAACGCCTGCACTTTAACGATACTCGTCGCGTGATTCGAGCAATTGAAGCTGCCATGAAAGGTGAAGAAGTGAACCAACACGGTGCAGAAGAATTACCTTTCGATATGGTTGTTTTTGGCTTGAATATGCCGCGTGAAATTTTGTACGAGCGTATTAATAGACGCGTTGATATTATGCTTGAACAAGGTTTAGAAGCAGAAGTACGTCGTTTGCTTGACGAAGGCGTGCCCACTGATTGCCAATCCATGAAGAGCATAGGTTACCGCCAAATGCTGTGGTACATTGTTGATGGCATGGATTACGATTTTGCCGTAGATAAATTAAAACAGGCGACACGTAATTTTGCCAAACGCCAAGTTACTTTTTTCAAGGGAATGCCTTACATTGAATGGTTTGAATTGGACGCTGCTCCCGATTATGAAAATGTCGTGAACAGTATGGAGCAAAGACTTGTAGAAAAATTTAAACTGGTATAGAATTATATGTAGAAAATGTTTTGGAGGGGTTCCAATGAATAATATGAACAAACCTGCAATGAACTTGCAAGATAGCTTCTTAAACCATGTACGTAAAGAAAATTTGGGCGTTGTCATCTATTTGATGAACGGCTTCCAACTTAGAGGTTTGGTAAGAGGTTTCGATAATTTTACTGTTATCATTGAAAACGACGGTAAGCAACAACTGGTGTATAAGCACGCGATTTCTACTATCGCACCTGCTACTAATATCACCATTATGCAACCTGAAAAAAAGGATTAATTTAAGAAAAACAAAAAGGAAAACGGATAGTCCGTTTTCCTTTTTTAAGTGAATTTACTATGCATAACTATCTCAAACTTTTTTTAGAATATTTAACTGTAGAGCTTGGTCTTTCTGCTAACACAGTCTCTGCGTATGAGCGTGATATGCGTTTGTTGCAAAAGGCGTTGAAGTTAGAAAAGGACGAACAGCTTGCTTCTGTAACACGCACTCAGCTTTTGGGCTATATGTCCCAACTTAAAGAAGAGGGGCGTAGCGCTGCGACCATTGCTCGCAAGTTGGCGGCGATTAAAGCTTTTTACCGCTTCCTTACTGCGGAACGCTACATTGAAGTAGACCCGGCAGAAGTAATCGAAGCTGCTAAAAAAGGTTTGCATTTGCCCAAGGTGCTCAGTGTTGAAGAAATAGAAACGCTTTTAGACGAGCCAAACCTTGGCACTTTGGATGGTTATCGTGATAGGACGATGCTTGAAGTTCTGTATGCAACTGGTATGCGTGTTTCCGAGCTAGTAAACATTCCTGTAAGCAATGTTAATTTACAAATGCAGTACTTAATTGCTTGTGGTAAAGGTAATAAAGAACGCATTATTCCCTTGGGAAGCGTTGCTATTAAATTTTTGCAGCATTATTTGAGCGATATTCGTCCTCAGCTTCTTAAAAATGATTTTTCCAGAGTGGAAACTCTGTTTGTAAATAAGTGGGGTAAGCCCATGACGCGCATAACTTTTTATGAACTGATAAAAAATTATGGTAGAAGTGCTGGAATCAGCAAAGATATTACTCCGCACGTATTGCGTCATTCTTTCGCCACACATTTATTAGATAATGGTACTGACCTTAGAGTTGTACAAGAACTTTTAGGACATGCCGATATCTCTACGACTCAGATATACACACATTTAACTAACAAGCGTTTGCGTGAAGTTTATACTAAAGCGCATCCGCGTGCGTAGTGGGGAGGGTAATATGGCAAGAAGAAGGAAGAAAGCTTCCAATAAAACAAGCTTATATATTTTACTGGCGATTATCGCTGTGTTGACCGTTATGGCTGGTATGTTCTATGCATCCATCAGCAGTGATAAAACTACTGAAAATGTTGGTGGTAGTACCGGTGGCAAGAAAGAAGTTGTTAGCTTAATCAACGAATCTATTGAAGCGCAACGTATTTTAGACGGTATCCTTTTGAAAAAAGGTAACTGGCAACTGATTGAAAAAGGTCGCAGCATTAAGACTGTTGATGTTGCAGGTACTGAAGCAGTTGTAAAACTTAATACTCGTACCTTGGCTGTTGGTATTCCTGTTTCTACTGGTCTTAAAGATGCTGGCGCTTGGGTAAAAAATAAAGCAACTGCTAACGGTTTGGCAGTAATTTCCGGCGAGCCTAGCACTTATAAAGGTTGGGATTCTTATAAATTAGAATTGGGTGTTTCTGCAAAAGCGGGCGGTCAATCTAAAAAGTTTATTACCGATACTATTTATTTCTTCTATAATACTAATCTTGCTGACACCGGTAATGAAGTTATCAGTCCGCCGGCAAGTGAAAAATATATTGGCAAATTGGCAATCATCGTGGACGACTGTGGTTATGATATTAAATCCGTACGTCGTTTGACTGATGTGGGCTTGCCCTTTAGCTATGCGATTTTGCCTTACAAAGATTTCAGTAATGATGCGCTGGAAGTAGTCAAAAACACCGGTAACGTGCCTATGTTGCACTTGCCCATGGAACCCAGCAATCGTAGTGCTATGAGCGAAGGTTCACGCACTATTTTAACTGATATGAAAGAAAAAGAAATTAAAGCTATGACCAAGAAAGCTATTGAAAGCTTGCCCGGTATTATGGGTGTGAATAATCACCAAGGTTCTAAAGCTACTACTGATAAACGCGTAATGGAAACTGTTTTGCGTGAAGTTAAGAAGAACGATTTGTTCTTTGTAGACAGCAAAACTATCGGTACTTCCATTGCTAGAGACATGGCTCGCGAAATGGGCGTGAAGACTGCTCGTAATGACGTGTTCCTTGATAACAGCAAGGACATTGAAGAAATTCGCAAGCAAGTTTATAAAGCAATTGAACTGGCAGAGAAAAATGGTAGCGCCATTGCAATTTGCCACGCTCGTCCTGCAACCGTAAAAATGTGGGAAAAATATGCTGACGAATTCCGCAAAAGTGGCGTGAAATTCGTACACGTAACTGAAGTACTTTACTAAGAGGTCTTATAATGTACGTTGAAGAAACTATCGCTAAATACGAAAAATATATTAATCCTGCACAAGCTAAGCTCTTTCGTTTTATGGGTTTAGCAAGTGTGGAAGGTCACGCACAAGGTTGGACTATTACCGATAGCGAAGGCAGGGAGTTCATCGACTGCTTGGGCGGTTACGGTATGTTCGCACTTGGACATCGTCACCCTAAAGTAGTGGAAGCAGTTGAAAAAGAACTGCACGCTATGCCCATGTGCGGTAAGGTTCTCTTTAATCGTCCTATGGGTGAGCTGGCTGAACTTTTAGCAGAGATTACTCCTGGTGATTTACAGTACAGCTTTTTCGTGAATAGCGGTACTGAAGCTGTGGAAGGTTGCCTTAAAGTGGCACGCCTTGCTACCAAACGCAGTAAGTTCGTGGCAGCAGAGAATGCGTTTCACGGTAAGACTATGGGCAGCTTGACTGCTACTGGACGCGATTTATATCGTGAACCTTTCAAACCTTTGCTGAATTGCTTTACTCATGTGCCTTACGGTGATGCTTCTGCTCTTGAAGCGGTTGTAGATGAAGAAACTGCTGCAGTAATCTTGGAACCTATCCAAGGTGAAGGCGGTATCATTGTTCCGCCGGCAGGTTATTTAAAGGAAGCAAAAGCAATTTGCGAAGCTAAAGGTGCACTCTTGATTGCTGACGAAGTGCAAACTGGTATTGGTCGCACCGGTACTTGGTTTGGTGTGGAACATGACGGCGTGAAGCCTGACTTGATGGCCTGCGCTAAAGCACTTGGTGGCGGGGTAATGCCTTTAGGTGCAATTATCGGTACTCCTGCTGCTTGGCAAGGCTTGATTGAAGCACCTTTCCTGCACACTTCTACCTTTGGTGGTAACCAAATGGCTTGTGCGGCAGGTGTTGCAACTATTAAAGCTATTAAAGAAGAAGATTTGCTCCGTCGTGGTGCGGAAACTGGTGCGTACTTTAAAGCAGGCTTGGAACAAATTCAAAAAGAGTTCCCCGAAGTTATTGCAGAAGTTCGTGGTAAAGGCATGATGCTTGGTGTGGAACTGACACGTGAGGGTGCAGGTGGCATGCTTATGAGCTTGATGATTGATAAATCCATCATCGTAGCGTACACCTTGAACAATCCTAAAGTTATTCGCATTGAACCGCCTCTTGTTATGCCTAAAGAAGTTGTGGACTATGTACTGGAAAACTTCCGTAGCGCAGTAGCAATGACTGCTTCTGTAATCGAAGATTTGTAAGGAGAATTTTAAATGCCTTATGTAGAAAGTAAAATCACCATTAAAGGTGATGGTAATAAAATTTACGAGATTATTAAGGATATGGCGTCCTATCCTAATTTTATGAAGGATCTTGTGAGTGTAGAAATTTTGGAGCGTGGGGAAGACTACACTGTTTCCCACTGGGTATCCAATGTTGACGGTCGTAAGATTGTTTGGACTGAACGCGATACTTTTTATCCTGAAGATTTAAAAATTACTTATGCTCAAACTGACGGTGACCTGAAAAAAATGGAAGGCGCTTGGACAATCGAAGCACAAGGTGAAACTTGCGAGGTTACTCTTGCAGTTGACTTTGAGTTTGGTATTCCTATGATCGCAGGACTTTTGAATCCTATCTTAAAGAAAAAAGTTCGTGAAAATAGTGAAAATATGTTGAAGTCCATAAAAGAGCAAATTGAAAAATAACGAGTAAATTGCTATAATTATATGAAGGGTACTTTGCCCTGATGTGTATTGTATTTTGAGGAGGACCTTAATTAATGAAAACAGCTTTATTGATGGGTTTAATGACCGGTCTCTTGATGATGATTGGTGATTACTTTGGCGGCCTGAAAGGCATGCAAATGATGCTCATTTTCTCCGTAGCAATGAACTTCTTTGCTTACTGGAACAGTGATAAAATGGTTTTGGCTCAATATAGAGCTAAACAAGTTGATAAACGTAGTGCACCGAAACTGTACGCAATGGTAGAACGCTTGGCAAACAAAGCAAACTTGCCCATGCCTAAAGTTTATATCATCGACAGCCCTGTGCCTAATGCATTCGCAACTGGTCGTAATCCGGAACACGCAGCAGTAGCAGTTAACACTGCTTTGGCTGATATGCTCACCGAAGATGAACTGGAAGGCGTACTTGCTCACGAATTGAGCCACGTTAAAAACCGCGACATCTTGGTAAGTACCATCGCTGCTACCATGGCTGGTGCAATCAGCACCATCGCTCAATGGGGTATGTTCCTTGGCGGCGGTCGTGATGAAAACGGTGAAAGCCGTAACCCGATTGCAACTATTTTGGTTATGATTCTTGCTCCTTTGGCAGCAATGCTTATCCAAATGGGTATCTCTCGTAGCCGTGAATATATGGCAGATAAATCCGGTGGCGAAATGTGTGGCAACCCTGATGCTTTGGCAGACGCTCTCTTGAAAATTGAAGCTTATGCTAAACGCAGAGTAATGCCCGGTGCTACCGAAGCAACTGCGCACATGTTCATCATCAACCCGTTCAGCGGTATTGATGCGAAAAAATTGTTCAGCACTCACCCCACTACTGCAGAACGCGTAAAATTGTTGCGTGAACAAGCTGAACAAATGCGCAAAAACAAAAGAGGTAAATAATAATGGAAAATAAATTAGCTTGGCTCAAACGCTACTCTGAAACCTGTGGCGTTTCCGGCTTTGAATCCAGAATGAAAGATTTGATGTTGGAACGTCTCGAAGGTATGGCAGAAGTTAGCTATGATAAATTGGGTAGCGTAGTGTTCACTAAAGCTGCTCAAGAAGAAAACGCTCCGAAAGTAATGCTTGCAAGCCATATGGACGAAATCGGCTTTATGGTTAAACACATTACTAAAGACGGCTTCTTGAAATTTACCTGCCTTGGTGGTTGGTGGGAGCAAGTAATGCTCAGCCAACGCGTTACTGTGCACGGTAAAAAAGGTGACTTGGTAGGCGTGATTGGTAGCAAACCGCCTCACATTCTTTCTCCGGAAGAACGTACCAAAATGATGCCTAAAAAAGAAATGTACGTTGATATTGGTGCAGACAGCGAAGAAATGGCTCGTGAAATGGGCGTATTCGAAGGCTGCCCCGTAACTCCGTACGCAGAAATGGCTGTAATGGGTGATGGTAAAACCTTGCTTGGTAAAGCTTGGGATAACCGCATCGGCTGTGCAGTTATGGCTGACGTTATGGAAAACGTACATAAAGAAGGTAGCCCCAATACCGTATTTGGTGTAGCTACTGTTCAAGAAGAAGTTGGCTTACGTGGTGCACAAACCAGTGCTACCATGCTCCAACCGGATGTAGCTTTCGTATTGGATACCTGTGTTGCCGGTGGTACTCCGGGCGTAGCAGATGACATTGCTCCTGCAAAAATTGGTAAAGGCATTGCAATTACTATCTTTGACGCAAGTATGATTCCTAACACTGCGCTGCGCGACTTTGCTTTCGAAACTGCTAAAGAATTGGGTATTCCTACTCAAATCAGCATTTCCGAAGGTGGCGGTACTGACGGTGGTAAAATTCATATGGCTGGCTCCGGTGTGCTGACCTTGACCTTTAGTGTGCCCACTCGTTACATCCACAGCCATCAATCTGTAATCCATATGGATGATTACCTTGGCGCAGTAAAACTTATTACCGCTATGGTACAAAAACTTGATGCAGCAAAATATCAAGAGTTGCTGAAGGCTTAATTGACTAAAATCGTTTCACGATTTAGTATAAAATTAATTTTTAAATATTAAGGAGAGAATTACAATGGAACAAACCCTCGTACTCGTTAAACCCGACGGCGTTGCAAAAAATTTGATTGGCGACATCATCGCTCGTTATGAACACAAAGGCTTGACCGTAGCTGCTTTGAAACTCGTTAAAGTTACCGAAGCTCAAGCTAAATTCCACTATGCTGAACATGAAGGTAAACCCTTCTTCGGTGAATTAGTTGACTTCATCACCGGCGGTCCGATGATCTGCGCAGTTATCCGTGGCGAAAACGCTATCAAAGCTGTTCGTCAATTGAACGGCGCTACCAATCCGTTGGAAGCAGTTCCCGGCTCCATCCGTGGCGACTATGCTCTGTCCATCGGTGAAAACATCGTTCACGGTTCCGACTCCCCGGAAGCTGCAGAACGCGAAATCAACAACTTCTTCGCTCCCGAAGAAATCTACTAATTTAAAACGCACTTCTTAATTTATGAAAGGAGGGTGCAAAATGAAAAAAGCTGCTGTTTATACCAGAACTGGTGACAAAGGAACTACCGGTCTCTACACCGGTCAACGTGTTCCCAAACAAAGCCTGCGCGTAGAAGCTTATGGTACTGTAGATGAAATTACTTCCGCTTTGGGTATGGCTCGTGCCAACGTAAAACGTGAAGACGTTAAAGAAACCATCTTCAATATCCAAAAACTTTTGATGTCCGTAATGGCTGACATTGCAAGCTTGGATTTGCCCGAACCTTACATCAAAGAAGACCACGTTAAGCTGTTTGAAGAAACCATTGACAAGTTCGATGCAATGCTCCAACCTTTGGGACATTTCATCATTCCTGGCGACACCGTTGGTGCTGCTGCCCTCGATATGGCACGTACCACTACTCGTCGTGCAGAACGCTGCCTGCTCCGTTTGGCAGAAACCGAACAAGTTAATCCGCAAGTACTCATCTGCTTGAACCGTTTGTCTGATTTGTGCTTCATCCTCGCAAGAGTTGAAACTGAAGTAGAATAAGAAACATAAAAGAAGAGTATCCGTAAAAAAATTACGGATACTCTTTTATTTTTATATTAGAGCAGTTATAATTAGAACAGGAGGGATTGAAATGTTAAAATCTTTTTCTGTTAATAACTTCAAACAATTTAAAAATGTATCTATTGATTTTACTGATGTCAGAGATTATAAATTCAGTAACGAATGTATTAAAGATGGTTTTATTAAGAATGCTGTCATTTATGGTAAGAATTCTTCTGGTAAAACCAATTTTGGGTTGGCGATAATGGATATTGTTAACCATTTGACTGATAAAGAGAAACTTCCTTATCTTTATCAATATTATTTGAATGCAGACAATGCTAATGAGCCTGCAAGTTTTAAATATGAATTTCTTTTTGATGGTATAAGCGTTATTTATGAGTACAAGAAAATGGATATGGGTACTCTTGTTCAGGAAAAACTTTCTGTTGATGGCTTACTAATATTTGATTTTGATTTTACTATCCAAAAATTTACAGAACAGCATTTTGATGAATTAGGTTCATTTAATATAAATTGGCTGATGCGTTTTAGAGAAATGCCTGTATTGCGGTACTTAGCTTATAATACTGAGTTCAGTAGTTTTATTCCTTTGCAAAAACTGATTGTGTTTGTAAATAATATGCTTTGGTTCCGTCGATTAGATGATGCTAATAATTTTATTGGCTTTAGAAATCTTAATGGAACAGGAGATATTATTAAAGAAATTATCAACGGTAATTTGGTTAATGAATTACAGGAGTTTTTAAATGAAGCTGGTGTTAAAGAAAAACTAGCAGTTAAACGTTCTGCGGATGGTAGTGAAAGTTTGTATTACATTTATAAAGATAGAGCCATACCTTTTGCTGTTTCTTCCAGTGGAACAAAAGCATTGTTACTTTTCTTTACTTGGTATAAACAATTCAAAGATGTTTCTTTCGTAATCATTGATGAGTTTGATGCATTCTATCATTATGCCTTGTCTGAAAAGATTGTTAAATTGTTAATGAGTAAAGTTCAAACACAAGTACTTTTAACTTCTCATAATACAAATTTATTAAGCAATAGAATTATGCGCCCTGATTGTTACTTTATTTTAAACGAGAAAGGACTAATTTCATTTGCCAATGCCACTGACAGAGAATTGAGGGAAGGCAATAATTTGGAAAAACTGTTTATCGGCGGTGAGTTTGGTGAATAGAAAAATTCTTGTTATTGTAGAAGGTGCGCGTAAAGAATTAAAATTAGTGAACAAATTAAAAGAACTTTTCTTACCACAAGATATTAGTATTGTATCTTACGGAACAAGTTTGTATCAGTTGTATGATTACTTGGAAGAATATTGTGATTTTAACTTTGAAGAATTAGATGTACTTTTGGCATTAAAAGCTCATGAGCCTGTTGAAGAAAAGAAAGCTGTTTTTGATGAGAAGTATACTGATGTTTTATTAATTTTTGATTTTGACCCTCAAGATAACAAGTTTGATGTTGCCAAAATTAGAAAACTCATGGACTATTTTAATGATTCAACTGAGAATGGAAAACTCTATATAAACTACCCGATGCTTGAATCTTTCTATCATTTAAAAAACATTAAAGATGGTATTGTAGATGAATCATTTAAAGATACTAAATTTACTTTGAAAGAACTGCAAGAGCATCAATATAAGAAACGTGTAGTTGATGAAGGTACTGATTTGGATATCAGTAGAATGTCTAAAGAACAAGTAGAAAATATTATGTATCAACAATCTTGTAAGACTAATTACCTTTTAGACGGAAACTATAAAATATTAGAAGAATATAGTCAAGAAAAATTAGTGACGCTTTTAGAGAAACAGAATATTTTATTGGATCAAGAAAAAGAAGCATACATACTAAATACTTGTTCGTTCTTTGTGCTGGAGTTTTATCCATCTAATGTAGATTTTATGAATAATTTAAATGAATAAGGAGATTTACTATGAAGACTTTTGCACCTGCTAATATACTGTTACCTAAAAACGTAGCCTTTGAAAAATGGGCTGTAATCGCTTGCGACCAATTCACTTCTCAACCGGAATATTGGCAACGCGTGCGTGAAAACGTTGGTGAAGAAGTTTCTACATTAAACTTAGTGTTTCCGGAAGCTGAACTGAATGTAGACAGAGTAGAACGCATTAAAAGCATTAATGAAAATATGGTTAAATATTTGGCAGCAGATTTGTTCGCAGAATATCAAGATGCTTATATTTATGTAGAACGCACTTTGAAAAATGGTGTAGTTCGTAAAGGCATTGTTGGCGTAATTGATTTGGAACAATATGATTATAATGCTGATTCTAAATCTGCAATCCGTGCTACTGAACAAACCGTTTTGGAACGCATTCCGCCTCGCGTGGAAATTAGACGCAACGCAAGCATGGAACTTCCTCACGTACTGCTTTTGTGCGATGATGAAAAAGAACGCATCATTGAACCGCTTGCTGCGAAAAAAGCAGAACTACCTGTAGTATATGACTTTAACCTGATGGAAGGTGGTGGTCATATTACAGGATGGTTACTCCAAGACGAGGCAGTTGCTGCTGTAAACGAAGCTATTGTAGCTTACGAAGCAGACGTATTCGCAAAATACGAAGCTTCTGGTAAAGCACCGATAACATATGCAGTAGGGGACGGTAATCA
>CALCHC010000018.1 GCA_937901335.1 uncultured Phascolarctobacterium sp.
TGAAACGTGTGCTCAAAACATAGCTAATCTGGGACGGAGCGCAAGAAAGCTTTTCAGCCAAGTCGCTTCTCTTTACCAGCAAAGCATCATCTCTATCGCGCATAAACTCTTGAATAATAAAATTTTCTATAGCATCTGCTAAGTTTCTCATATCTATACCACCTTAATCTAATTGTAGTCAGTGTATTTTTGTAGGATTTGTAATTTAATTATATTTGACATTTCGACTTTCTGCAAGTGAAAAAATTTAAACACTTCGTCAAAGCAAAAACGCTTGTGGCTAAATCGCCACAAGCGTTTTATTTTACGTAAGTATATTTAATTTTTATTTACCTTCAAATAAACCTTCGTTGTCATCCCACAATACAAGTTTATCTTCTTTTAAAGATTCTTGCACGCGAATAACTCGTTGGTTAGCACTGCCACGGAAGCGCAGGTTGGGGTTCTTCAATTCCAAAACGAATTCACCGTCAACAAGCACATCAATGTAGGAAAGCATTTCTTGAGTAACTTCCCAAGGGCCAAGGCTACCGGTCAACATATCTTTTTCAAAATCGTAACCGCTGTAGCACCACAAGGTTTTTTCAGGATACATTTCTTTAAATCTACGAATCAAAGGAAGCAGAGCTTTTTGGTTAGCAGGTTCGAAAGGTTCGCCGCCAAGTAAGGACAAGCCTTTGATGTAAGTAGGTTTTAAAGCTTCCAAGATTTCGTCTTCAACTTCTTTGGTAAATGGGTTACCATAGTGGAAGTCCCAAGCTTCCGGATTGAAGCAGCCTTTGCAATGATGGGTGCAACCGCTAACGAACAAGGATACGCGGATGCCAGGGCCATTAGCTACATCTATTTTTTTAATGGTTGCGTAATTCATCTAGCTCACCTCTTACAGATGGAGTACACGTGCTTTAATTTCTTTGGTCTTGCCTACGTTCCAGAAGTTTTCACCCAAGTAACCGCAGGTACGACGAGTAACGTTCATTAAAGCATGGTCTTTGTTACCGCAAGCAGGGCATTCCCATTCGCCATCATCGTTGATGATGATTTCGCCATCAAAGCCGCATACATGGCAGTAGTCGGATTTGGTGTTGAATTCTGCGTATTGAATGTTATCGTAAATGAAGCGTACAACATCTTCCAAAGCTTCGGTGTTATGACGCATATTGGGGATTTCTACATAAGAAATTGCGCCACCGGAAGAAATCTTTTGGAATTGGCTTTCGAAAGCAAATTTTTGGAAAGCGTCGATATCTTCACGAACATCAATGTGGTAGGAGTTGGTGTAGTAACCTTTATCGGTAATGTTGGGAACGCTACCGAATTTTTCTTTATCGATACGAGCGAAGCGGTAGCACAAGCTTTCTGCCGGAGTACCGTAGAGAGCAAAACCAATGTTGGTTTGTGCTTTCCATTTATCGCAAGCGCCACGCAAACGTTGCATTACGCGTACTGCGAAGTCTTCGCCTTCAGGTTCGGTATGGCTGCAGCCTTTAACTGCCATGGTAACTTCGTACAAGCCAATGTAACCCAAGGAAATGGAGGAGTAACCACCATAGAGGAAATGTTCAATGGATTCGCCTTTGCCCAAACGAGCAATTGCGCCATATTGCCAATGTACAGGGCTTACATCACTACGAACTTTTTTCAACGCTTCATGACGGCACATCAAAGCTTCGTAGCAAAGTTGCAAACGTTCATCCAAGAGTTCCCAGAATTTCTTTTCGTCTTGACCGGAAATCAAACCGATTTGCGGAAGGTTGATGGAAACAACGCCTTGGTTGAAGCGACCTTCAAATTGGTATTTACCTTCTTCATTTTTCCAAGGAGCCAAGAAGCTGCGGCAACCCATGGGAGAGAATACGTTACCTTCGTAGTTTTCACGCATTTTCTTAGCGCTGATGTAGTCAGGATACATACGTTTAGCACTGCATTTTACTGCCAAATGGGTAATGTAATCGTATTTGCCACCTTTCAAGCAGTTAAGCTCGTCGAGTACATAAACCAGTTTGGGGAACGCAGGGGTAACATATACACCTTTGTCGTTTTTAATGCCTTGCAAACGTTGACGCAGAATTTCTTCTACGATCATTGCAGTTTCTTTCAGATACGGATCGTCTTCTTTCAAATGTAAGAACAAAGTTACGAAAGGAGATTGACCGTTGGTAGTCATCAATGTATTGATTTGGTATTGAATGGTTTGCACGCCACTTTGAAGTTCTGCACGCAAACGTTCTTGTACCAAGTTTTCCAAAGTTTCTTCGTCAATTTTGCCGCCAGATGCTTCCAAAATATTGCGTTTGAATTTGTCATAGCTACGGCGCAAGTATTTACCCAAGTGGCAGATATCTACAGATTGACCGCCATATTGGGAAGAAGCAACGGATGCGATGATTTGGGTCATAACGGTGCAGGCAACTTGGAAGCTTTTGGGGCTTTCAATCATTTTACCGTTCATTACAGTACCTTTATCAAGCATATCGCTGATATTAATCAAGCAGCAGTTGAAAATAGGTTGAATGAAATAGTCAGCGTCATGGAAGTGGAGCACACCTTCATCGTGAGCTGCGGAGATTTTTTCCGGCAGGATGATACGTCTGGTCAAGTCTTTGGAAACTTCGCCAGCGATCAAGTCACGTTGGGTAGCAGCCATAACAGCGTTTTTGTTAGAGTTTTCTTCCATAACATCTTTATTGCTGTTACGAATCAAGGACAGGATGGATTCGTCAGTGGTGTTAGCTTTACGAACCAAAGCACGTTTGTAACGGTAAATGATGTATTGTTTTGCCAATTCAAATTTACCTGCATCCATCAAGCTATGTTCTACGATGTCTTGGATATCTTCTACCAACAAACGCATTCTGTTGCGGGATTGCACATTTTTAGCAATCTCTAAAATCTTATATTCTTCAATTCTGTCTTGGGGGTCAACAACAGCATTTGCCTTTTGAATAGCGACAACAATTTTACTACTATCAAAATCAACGGTAGTACCATCGCGTTTAATAACTTTCATAGCCCTCTCTCCTCCTAATTAACAACTAAAAGCTTATCTTATTTTAAACTTAACATTTGTATTATTTGATGAGCAATGCAATACGTAAACACATTATATTGCATTAACCTCGTTTATTATAACACAATATATCTGCCCTCGCAATAAAGTTAAGCACTATATATGGTGATAGCTCCAAAAATTTTCCCATCTATTTTGTTGCACAAATTCCTAAAAATTTCAGGAAATTTGGTCTTGACTTTACAATAAAGTCTTGCGACGAAACATAGTTAAAAAACTAAACCAGTTTAAAAATCTGAAAACCTTGCTCTTATGTGCTTTTCCACTGTTTTCAGAAAAAGACAACTAAATATTCCACGTCTCTACAAAAAGTGATACAATACTGTTTATTAAATTCATTCAGTTTGGAGAATTACCCATGCATAATTTTAGTGGCGTATTCATGCTCACACTTTGCTCCCTCATTTGGGGCACTGCCTTCATAGCCCAAAGTGTTGGTGCAGAATACTTAGAACCTCTTACCTTTAACTGCGCTCGTAGCGTTTTAGCAACGCTCTTTTTATTCCCTTGCTTCCTTTTCTTCGACAAGCTTGCCGGCAAAAAGCTTAGCCTTTGGGGAACTGATGACAAAGTTGCTCGTCAAAAACTTTTGCGTGGCGGCATCATCTGTGGTTTAGCGTTAACCGTTGCCAGTCTCTTCCAACAAATTGGCATGGCTTATACAACAGTTGGCAAAGGCGGATTTATTACTTCATTATATATAGTCATAGTGCCAATTTTAGGCATGCTCGCTTTCAAAACCAAGGTCAATATTTTACAATGGATCAGCGTACTGATTGCTACTGTTGGTATGTACTTCATCTGCATCAACGAAGCCTTCACCATTAACAAGGGCGATATGTATATTTTAATCTGCGCCTTCTGCTTTAGTATTCACATCCTGTGCATCGAAAGTGTTATTCAAGGCTTAGACGGCGTGCGACTTTCCTTCATTCAATTTGCAGTTTGCACCATCGCCAATGGTATCTTGATGTTTATTTTTGAAAGTCCCTCTATGGAAAATCTCTACCTCGCTTGGCAACCGGTGTTTTACGCAGGCATTATGTCCAGCGGTGTAGCCTACACTCTACAAATTGTCGGACAAAAATATGTCAGCTCCGTTCTGGCATCCATGCTTATGAGCTTAGAAAGCGTCTTTGCCATGCTCAGTGGTTGGTTGCTTTTGAACCAAGTACTTACCATGCGTGAGTTTTGGGGTTGCGCGTTGGTATTTGCGGCAATCATCTTGGCACAACTTCCACCTAAAATGTTTGGAATGAAAGAATAAAACAAAAAAGGACTGTCTTCCGACAGTCCTTTTATTTTTGCTAATTTATTTTACTAATTCGCCTTTCCAGCGATTGATGCCGCCAAAGTCTTCAATATCCTTGTAGCCCAATTCTACCAAAGCTTTTTTAGCAATGGCACTACGTCTACCACTACGGCAGTACAGTACGATTTCCTTTTCTTTATCAGGAAGCACAGTTGCTGCCTTAAGAGCTATTTCGTCATAAGGAAGCAAGATTGCAGAAGCGATATGTCCTGCATCAAATTCTTCTTGGGTACGTACATCAAGGAGTACAAAGTTTTCTTGTGCGTTCAATTTATTTTGCAGTTCTTCATATTTCATCGTTTGATTTGCGTTACCACTTTGCATAAACATAAACAAACCTCCAATAACTAAAGCTATCATTAAAATATATTTCATCTTATCACCTCAATCTATATCTGTTGTCTATATTATAGCAAGTTACTAGTTTATATTACAAGTCTTCAAAGAAAATGCTACAAAGAATTCAAAAAGCGTGCTACGAAAATCGTAACACGCTTATTTTTATGCTTATTAAAGTTCTACGCCTTCAAGTTTAAGCAAGTATTCTTTTTTATCTACGCCTGCAGCGTAACCGGTAACTTTGTTACCTTTGCCAACTACGCGGTGGCAGGGAACAACGATGCAGATGGGATTACGGTTGTTTGCCATGCCAACGGAACGGCTTGCTTTCGGATTGCCCAAAGCGGTAGCAATGTCTTGGTAGGTACGAACTTCACCGTAAGGAATTTTTTGTAATTCATTCCAAACGCTTACTTGGTATTCAGTACCAGCTACATCTAAAGGCAGGTCAAAAGTGGTGCGTTCTTTAGCGAAGTATTCTTTAAGTTGTTTAGAAGCTTCTGCCAAGAATTTATTGTCATTTGCATAGAATGCAGTTACATCTTCGTCAGTGAAAGCAATTTCTACAATGCCTTTGTCACTAGCGCTGATGCGCAAATTGCCAACAGGAGTTTCCAACAAGCAAGAAGCAATATCTTCATAGTATTCTTCGATAACTTCTTCTGCTTCTTCAACCTCTTGCACAACTTCTTTAGAAGCCCATTCGCTTACCAACGGAGCAGCGTATTTACCCATGTTTTTATAGGTAGTTGCTTTCGGATGTACGCTGTCCAAATAAGCAAGTCTGCGTTCCAAAGAGCTCATACCTACTGCAGGTTGCAAGTCGAGCATGAAAACTTTGTCAGAGTATTTTTCATATACTGCTCTGCCCAAAGATTGCAATTGCACGTTGAGCATAGGTTCTGCGCTGATCAAAGGAAGTACGATGCAAAGAGAGTAGTTCTTTTCTTCGCACCATTTTACTAATTTAGCGTAATCTTCCAAAATATGTTTTTCAGGACGACCTTGGATGATGTCGTTAGCACCACCAAAGAACAAAATATGTTTTACGTGTTCCGGCAAGCTGGTCATTTTCAGACGAGTGAGAATGTCATCACAGCAATCACCGCAAACACCGTAGTTAAGCATTTTAATTTCAGCATGTTTTTCTGCTTCTGCAATCCAAGAATTGTTATTAGAATAGGGGAAACCTTGAACCAAGGAATCACCAAAACAAGCAATGTAATTCATTACGAACCCTACCTCTTCAAAAACGATATCCGCTATATTATAACAAATAATTGGTGATATTTACAAGCTTCTATGTGAATGATAGAATGAATTTATAAATAAAAATGGAGGTTTCTATTATGGATAATTTTAACTTTCAAGCTCCTACCCGCGTAATCTTCGGCAAAAACACCGAAGCTCAAGCAGGTGCTCTTTGCAAACAATATGGTGCACATAAAGTTCTCGTTCATTTTGGCGGTAATAGTGCTAAAGCTTCCGGTCTTTTAGACAGAGTATGCGCAAGCCTTACTGAAGCTGGTCTTGAATTCGTACTTCTGGGCGGTGTTGTTCCTAACCCTCGTCTTTCCAAAGTTTATGAAGGCATTGAACTGTGCAAAGCAGAAGGCGTTGACTTCATCCTCGCTGTTGGCGGCGGTAGCACCATCGATAGTGCTAAAGCTATTGCTTACGGTCTTGCCAACGAAGGCGACGTTTGGGAATATTATGAAGGCAAACGTACCGTTACTGGTAGCATTCCCACCGCAGCAGTACTTACCATTGCAGCAGCAGGCAGTGAAATGAGTACTTCTTCCGTAATCACTAATGAAAATGGCTGGCTGAAACGTGGTTTAACTTCCACCTATGCTTACTGCAAATTCTGCATCCTGAATCCGGAACTTACCTACACTCTTCCTGCATACCAAACTGCAAGCGGTTGTGTAGATATTATGATGCACACCTTGGAACGCTTCTTCACCGCAGAAAGCACTCACCAATTGGACATCATCGATAGAATCAGCGAAAGCGTTTTGAAAACTACCATGCGCAACGCTCAAATTCTTAAAGCAGATCCCACCAACTACGACGCTCGTGCAGAAATTATGTGGTGTGGTTCTCTTTCCCACAACGATACTACCGGTGAACGTAGCTTTGGTGACTGGGCTTGCCACCAAATCGAACACGAACTGAGCGGCATTTGGGACATTGCTCACGGTGCAGGCTTGGCTGCAATTTGGGGTAGCTGGGCTCGTTACGTTTACAAACACAACCTCCCCCGTTTCGTACAATTGGCAGTAAATGTTATGGGCGTACCTAACGACTTCCGTAACCAAGAAGCTACTGCTCTCGAAGGCATTGCAAGAATGGAAGAATTCTTCCGTAGCATTGATATGCCTACCAGCATCGGCGAAATGGGCATTGAACTGACCGAAGAAAACATCAAAGAACTTGCTTACAAATGTAGCTTTATGAACACTCGCACTGTAGGTAAAGTGAAGGCGCTGGATATCACTGATATGGAAGCAATTTACAGAGCAGCAAAATAGAAATAAAAAACTCCGCATCGTTTGATGCGGAGTTAATTTTTTATGGTTGCTAATTACATAGCAGCTTCATCAACAGGATATACGCTGATTTGGCGTTTGTCACGGCCTTTGCGTTCAAATTTTACACGACCTTCTACTTTAGCATAGATGGTGTAATCTTTGCCCATACCTACATTGTTACCGGGATGGAATTTGGTACCACGTTGACGAACGATGATGGAACCAGCGGTTACCAATTGGGAGTCATGAGCTTTGGTGCCCAAACGTTGAGCGTTAGAGTCACGACCGTTTTTGGAGCTACCGGTACCTACTTTATGTGCGTGCAATTGCAGAATAAGTTTAAACATTACTTTCACCTCCTATGTTCTTTGATGCGAACATATTGCGGAAACTCTTGCGCTAATTCTTCCACACCATAGTACATGGTCATCAGAAGAGCTTGCGACAATTCATCCGGTGCACTGTTCAGTGCTACTTCTAATATACCGTCTACTTCATCCACACGGTAGAACGGCTTACGTTTTAAGTGTCTTTCCAGTCCAATAATGGGTGCTTGCGTAAGCACGGAAACAGAATTGCAAATCAAATCATATTCGCCTGCTTTTGCTGATTCCGCATGACCACTAACTTTATAGCCAGTAATCATTCCATTTTTGTCCAAGGTTACATCTATCTTAATCATAAAAATTAAGCTTCGATTTTAACGATTTCAACTGCAGTGAACGGTTGACGATGACCTTGACGGATACGGTAGTTGGATTTTGCTTTGTATTTGAAAACGAAGATTTTGTCAGCTTTGCCTTGTTCTACAACTTTAGCAACAACTTTTGCGCCTTCAACAACGGGTTTGCCGATTTTAACGTCAGCGTCGTTTACTACGGTCAAAACTTCTTCAAAAACAACTTCAGCGCCAACTTCTACGTCCAATTTTTCAATTTTCAAAGTTTCGCCTTCGCTAACGCGGTATTGTTTGCCGCCGGTTTTGATAATTGCGTACATCTATTGCACCTCCCTTATGATAGACTCGCTAAATACGGTACTCTTATGAGTTTACGGAACCTCTCTACGCGGTTGGGGACGAACTGATAGCAGTCCATACTGGAATATTTTACCTAAATTAATTTTATTTGTCAATACTGCTGTTATCCAAAATCATAAAAGATTCTGCATGCAGACCAGCATCAGACTCAATTTTAATAGAGCAGGAAAGTTCACGCTCCCAATTGCGTAAATCTCTTTGCTTCAACCATTCAGCAAGCCAAGGATTCGCAGCAACCAGCACGTTTTTAGAGCTTCCTCTTTGACCAAGTAAGCTACGTAAACGACGCTTAATTTCCAGAGCCAAGGTTTCCCTGCTTTGCACTCTACCACTGCCACTGCAAACAGGACAGGGAGAATATAATACGGAAGATAAATTTTGACGGGACTTTTTACGAGTAATCTCCACCAAATTCAAAACAGTAATGTCTTGAACTTTGGGATGCATTTTGTCACCGCTCAAAGCACTTTGCAAAACACTTAAGATTTCTGCCTTGTGTTCTTCCGTGTGCATATCTATAAAGTCAACCACAATGATACCGCCAATATCACGCAGGCGTAATTGACGAGCAATTTCCACCGCTGCTTGACGGTTGATTTCCATAATGGTTTCTTCTAAATTTTCACGACCGCTAAACTTACCGCTGTTCACGTCGATAACGGTCATTGCTTCAGTGTAGTCAAAGACGATGTAGCCACCGTTGGGCAAATCTACTTGCCTGTCGCTGATAGAAGCAACTGCTTCCGTTTGACCACAGTATGAGAAAATATCTTCTAAACCTTGATACATCTTCAGCTTAACATTCTTAGCCTGCGGAACGTTTTTCATCAACTCTTCCACACGTTTGTAGATGGCAAGGTCATCAATCATAATTTCTGTTAAATCAGGACGCAGGTAATCGCGAGCAATGCGAATAGCCAAATCCAGCTCACGACGCAAAAGCGCAGGAGCTTTCGCCAATTTTTCGCGAGCAACAAGCACACGCCAAGCTGCAACTAATTCAGCAATATCCGCCGCCAAAAGTTCTTCGCTGACGCCGGTAGCTGCAGTACGAATTACAATGCCAACACCTTCAGGCTTAGCCGCTTCGCAAGCTTTTACTAAACGCTCACGTTCAACCTTGTCCGTAATCTTACGGGACACGCCAATATAAGAAGCGTAGGGTAAAAGCACAACGTACTTACCAGGCAGCGTAACCTCGCGAGTAGCAGTAGGACCTTTAGTACCACGAGCATCCTTGGAAATTTGTACCAAGATGCTTTGACCTTCGGTCACGTCCATTTTATCTCCCAAGTACAAAAAGGCATTCTGTTCCAGCCCAATATCAATGAATGCTGCTTGGATACCACGCACTACATTGCATACACGACCTTTGAAGATACTGCCAACCAAATGGTTTTCTTCTGCGCGTTCCACCAAGTATTCCATCAGGCGTCCGTCTTCCACTAAACCCATGCGAGTTTCGTCTTCAGTAGCACCTATAATAATTTTCGCTGTCATCATTGCCTCCTTTCTGCACTTGTGCATATTTTTTAGAACAATTTATTTTAACACATAAACCTTTTTCTGGCAAAAGAGTATAGTAAAAAATACCGACCTCGTTTTTTACGAAGTCGGTATTTTAATTGCTTATTGTAATTTTACAGCATCCTTGTTTAACATGGGAACTTTTTTGCCGCGTTTGGTTACTTTGTAGAGAGTATGGCGTTCAATATCTGCCATTTCTACAGGCAATTCCAAAGCATAAGCTTCGTTCAAAGCATTGAGCAAGTCAACTGCTTTCATGCTACCGGTCGGAGTAATTTTACATTCAAAGGAGAAAATGGTTTTGCCATCTTTAAGTTCTACAGCGATTTCCGGAATGTAGAACTTAACATCAATTTCTTTGAACTTTTCTTTGCGTTTAGGAGCAGCTTTTTTGAAGAGCAGTTCTACTGCATCATTGTAGTTTGCCACGGCTTCAGTGATATCCTTGTCGTAAGGCAGGGTAACAACATAGCTTGCACCAGCAGCTTCTGCCATCAGTGCCGCAGTATTATTAGCTACTGCATCTGCCGCCAACACACGAATACCGCGAGGCAAAGCTTTATCCAAAGCTCTTGCTGCAGCTTCTACTTCCATAGGTTCTGCCAATTCGATTTCCACAAATTCAGTATAGCTAACTACGCCAACACCAAGTGCGGAAGCAAGGGAGAACTTCAAATGCGGGTTGAAGCCTTCGGAATAAGCAGCAGGCAATTTAGCACGACGTATAGCACGTTCAATGGTACGCACATATTCCAAGTGAGAGATGAAACGAATATCACGGTCTTTTGTAATTTGCATGCGTAATTTCATTATGCTTCACCTCGTTTATAGTCAATAATTTCTACACCCAATTTTTGGCAAACACCACAACCAGTACAGGTACTGCGACGGCAATCGTGGGTAAGCTCTTGTGCTTGAGCCTTTTCCCATTCACGCCACAAGAACCTTCTGGAAACAGCAGGTTGTACATGTTCCCAAGGGAATACTTCATTTTCACCACGAGTACGTGCTGCGTAGAAGTCTTTGTCCAAACCACATTCTGCCATAGATTCTAACCAGCGGTCATAGGAGAAGCAATCGCTCCAACCATCGAAGCGAGCACCTTTTTGCCAAGCGGTCAAGAGCACTTTGCCTAAACGTCTATCGCCACGAGCGAAGATTGCTTCAACGATACTGGTTTTAGCATCGTGGTATTGGAAGGTAATATTTTTAACTTTCAAAGCATCTTTCAAAAGGAATTGTTTGCGACGCAAAATTTCAATGTCATTTTGAGCAAACCATTGGAACGCAGTGTACGGTTTAGGAACGAAGCCGGAAGCACTTACAGTTACCTTGCAACCACGTTTACCGGTGATTTCATAATATTTATATTGAACTTTCTTCGCCAAATCAGCGATTGCCAGAATGTCTTCGTCAGTTTCAAAAGGCAAGCCAATCATAAAGTACAGTTTTACACTGTTCCAACCGGATTTGAAAGCTGCAGCTACTGCGTTCATCAAATCTTCTTCGGTTACACCTTTATTGATAACGTCACGCATTTTTTGGCTACCTGCTTCCGGAGCAAAGGTCAAGCCGCTTTTGCGTACTGCTTGTACTTCTTTAGCAATATCAACGGAGAAGCTGTCGATACGCAGGGACGGCAAGCTTACGCTTACGCGTTCATCCTTAAATTCTGCAATCAAGTCGTGTACCAAGGGAGCAAGGCAGGAATAATCAGCACTGCTCAAAGATACAAGAGACATTTCATTATAACCGGTATTATCTACCAATTTACGAGCAAGTTCTTTCAAAACTTCAGGCTTACGTTCACGAATGGGACGATATACCATGCCTGCATGACAGAAACGGCAACCGCGAGTGCAACCACGGAAAACTTCCAGCATGATTCTATCGTGAACAATATCGTTGAAGGGAACGATGGGAGCATCGGGGAAATCGATGGTGTTCATATCTTTTACAACGCGTTTTTCTACGGCAGCAGGAGCAGCTTCGTTAATAACTTTCACTTCTGCAACAGTACCGTCTTCGTTGTAAACAGTTTCATAGAAGCTAGGAACATAGATGCCTTGAATTTTAACAACTTCATTTAAGAATCCTTGGCGACCGCCTACTTTGCCAGCTTTCTTCCAAGCTTTGTAAGCTTCCATAACTTCAATCATAATTTCTTCGCCTTCACCAATGATGGCAAAGTCAAAGAAGTCAGCCAAAGGTTCCGGATTGTAAACGCAAGGACCACCAACGATAACAAAGGGGTCTTCATCCTTACGGTCAGCAGCAAGAATAGGAACATTACCCAATTCCAACATATTCAAAATATTGGTGTAAGAAAGTTCATATTGCAGAGTGAAGCCTACAATGTCACATTCTGCCAAAGTTTTTTCAGTTTCCAAAGTACGCAGGGGAATATTGCGTTCACGCATTTTAGCTTCCATATCAACCCAAGGAGCATAAACACGTTCAGCTTGCACGCCTGCAGTTTTGTTCAAAAGGTGGTATAAAATTTTAAAGCCTAAGTAGCTCATGCCAACTTCGTAAACGTCAGGGAAAGCCAAGGCGATAGTTGCTTCTACTTCTTCAGCAGGTTTAATAATGCTGCCAAATTCACCGCCGGTATAGCGGGCAGGCTTTTGCACACTGCTCAGTATGTCAATGGTCAATTCTTTTTCCATCATATCCTCCTTAAAATTGTAGCTTTTGATCGCTAACTTTTATATTCAACAATAAAGCAATTAACATTGTATTAGTCAAAAGCGAGCTGACACCATAACTTAGAAATGGTAAGGGTACGCCTGTTACAGGCATAATGCCAATGGTCATACCAATATTTACCATAATGTGGAACATAAACATAGAAGTTACGCCCACCGCCAGCAAAGTGCCAAAATCATCATCTGCGTTCAAGGCGATGGTAATACCTCGCCAGATGATAATAAAGTACATCAACAAAATGAAGGCAGCACCGATAAAACCAAACTCTTCACCAACTACAGCGAAGATAAAGTCCGTATGGTTTTCCGGCAAAAAGTTCAGCTGACTTTGAGTGCCTTCAAGCCAACCTTTACCAAACAAGCCACCACTACCAATAGCAATCTTAGATTGAATTACGTGGTAACCACTGCCGTAAGGGTCAAGCTCCGGATTTAAGAACACGCGAATACGGTTCTTTTGATAATCTTTAAGTACGAATCTCCAGATTAAAGGCATCAGTGAAACGAACAATGTCGTACACCAGACAAACCATCTAATCTTAAATCCACTGACGAAAATCATTCCCAAAAGAATTGCCATAAAAGTAAGGGAAGTTCCCAAATCAGGTTGCTTCAATACTAAAACGAATGGCACGAAAATGTAGAGGAAGACAGGTATGTAATCCTTAAAATCTTCCAACCATTCAATACGCCTTTCCATAAAGGCAGCAAGGCAAATTATCAGGAATACTTTGGCAAATTCAGAAGGTTGTACGGTAAACCCACCAATCTGAATCCAACGTTGCGCACCAAGTTGGGTTGTGCCAAAGAACATTACTGCTATCAAAATCAAAACATTAAAAATGTAAAAAGGTGTAGCATAATTTTTTAAGATGCGGTAATCAAACCGCAAGGTGCAAATTGCAAGAAAGATAGCAATGAGCATAAACGTACTTTGGCGATTAAAATGCCAAGACTTACCTGTACTAACAGCAAAGCTATGAGTTGCACTGTCAATCAAACCTAAACCACAGCCCATTAAAATCAGTACGGCAAAAATCAGCCACCAATCTAAATTGCGTAAAATACGCCTTAAGCCCATCCTGCTACTCCTTTCTTAAATACTAGTCATCATTTTCAGACTTATCTTTTTTCTTTTTAGCTTTTTTCTTCTTATCTGACTTGGACTTTTTCTTTTTGTCCTCTTCAGCTTTTTTATCGCCTAATTCTTTTTTAAGTTCAGCTTCGGCTTCCGCCTTAGCTTCTTGCAAAGCAGCTTGTGCCTGCTTATCGGCAAGTGCTTCTTGCTTCATGCGCTCTGTCTTTTCAGCCAAAGCTCTTTGAGCAGCTTCTACACGAGCCATTGCTTCCAGTTCTTCTTTCGTAGGTTCAGGAGGTAATAAACCTTTACTACGATATAATTCCTCAAAAGCTTTATATACGATAGGACCTGCAGAGGAGCTACCATAACCACCTTGTTCAACAATGGCAACTACTACCAATTCCGGATCTTCTACGGGACCATAAGCTACAAACAAACCATGGTCGCGACCGTGGGGGTTTTCTGCAGTACCGGTTTTGCCTGCTACTTTACGAGGCAAAGAAGAGAAGTAGGAAGCAGTACCGCCTGCTTCAGTAGTAGCACTCATACCATCGCGCATATAGTCAATGGTACGTTGTGAAACATCTATGTGCTTACTTTCCCTACGTTCAGGTCTACCATAAACGGTACCATCAGGATTCAGGTAACTATCTACTAAATAAGGTTGATGCTTAATACCACCATTTGCTACACAACTAAGCATTACTGCAAGTTGCAAAGGAGTGGAAAGGTTAAATCCTTGTCCGATGGCAGCGTTAAAGGTATCGCCCAAACGCCAGCCTTCGTTCCAAATATCCATCTTTACTTGCTTGGAAGCAACAAGGCCACTACTTTCGTCGTCCAAGTCAATACCGGTAGGTGAACCAAAACCATAAATACGTGCGTATTTAGCAATGGCATCTATGCCTACACGATAACCAAGTTCATAGAAATATACGTTGTCGGACATTGCCAAGCCTTTGATGAAGCTTAACCAGCCCAACACTTCACCACCTGCGTTACCCATAGTGGGAACGAGGGGATGGAAGCCACCATCGTAAATAAGCTCCGTCAGTTTTACCTTATCAAGTTCAAAGGCAGCACTGCCTGTAACAATCTTAAAGGTAGAACCGGGCGGATATTCACCGTTGATAGCTTTATTATTTAACGGGTAGTTAGGGTCATTATTGATGGCATTCCAATCTTTAGTGGAAATACCATTTACAAACAAGTTAGGATTATAACCGGGACGGCTAATCATAGCCTTTACTGCACCAGTGCGCGGGTCAAGGGCAACAAGTGCCGCAGCTCTCGCCTTAGGCGCAAGCTTAGTCTTACGCAAATATTCCAAGTGGGCATCCATAAATTTTTCCAACTTGAATTGCATATTATAGTCAATGGTCAGTTTTAAGCTTTTACCTGGAATGGGTTGCACAGTATCGTAATGTTGCACTACATTGCCGGCAACGTCAACTTCTTCCATAAAAGTACCATCTTCACCACGTAAAACTTTGTCATAAGTTTTTTCCAAACCGGACTTACCAACGATACTACCTTGGGAAACGCCTTTAAACAGACCTTTTTCAATTTCGTAAGAACTTACTTCACCAACATAACCTAAAGCATGTACTGCCAATTCATTGTGCAGATAATTACGCATAGGTTGTACTTGTAAGATTACGTCAGGCAAATCTCGACGTTGTTCTTCAATCTTGGTAATCAGTTCAGTAGAAATATTTGCTTTCAACACAACGGGTTCAGAATAATACTCGTTGTCCTTAATTTTCTTTTCTATTTTTTCTAAGGGAATGTCCAACAAAACGCTTAAACGCTTCAACATTTCCTTATCGTATTTATTTTGTTTTTGCAAGGCTACGGCGTAACCGGGCAAATTATTTACCAGCTCCTTGCCATTGCAGTCATAAATCATTCCGCGAGGAGCAAGTATCCTGGACTGACGCAAACGGTTGCCATCTGCTTGCTTCACGTAGTAGTCACCACGCCACAGTTGCAAATAGGCCATGCGTCCTAACAATACTACAAAAAGAAAAAAGCACAGCCAAAACATTGCATATAGACGTGCCATATTATGTTTATTAAGCATGTGCTGTCTCCTTCTTCACTTCAATATTAATAAGAAATATCTTCTTCACGTACCCAGTCGTAAATTTTCTTAACTAAACGTACAACCGGAACAACTAACAAAATATTACCTACACAATAACCAATGGTATCCCACACAAAATGGGGAAACATACTCCATAAACCGCCACTACGTACCAGTTCCACCCACCACAAGGCAAAACGCAACAGTAAGGAAAAAACACCAATGGCTAGCATATGGTAGCTGGGATTATCCTTAAAAACTTTTTCACGAGTAATACCAATCAAGTAACCCATACAGCTACGGGTCAACATATGAAACCCAAAAATGCCAGGGGTAAGCGCATCTTGCAGTAAGCCAATGCCTAACCCTGCAAAAAGTCCGGAACCTTCTTGTCTAAGCATGCAATAACCATACAAAGCCAAAAGTGGTAAATCAAAATCAATCCAACCAGTGTAAAAAACAGTTACCGCACCCTGTAACATCAATAAGAACAGAAACAGGACGGGCCAAATCAGTCTCCTCATTTTGCCTGTCCTCCCTGTAATTTCATATCAATTTTTTGTTCCGGAGTAAAGTGGGTTACGACAAGTACGTGTTCCACATCCGCAACGTCAGCCACAGGAACTACGTCAGCTTCCTGCAACAAGCCTACATTACTAAAACGCACATCAGCTACAGTGCCAATCAATATGTTTTCCGGATGGCTACCGCTATAACCACTGGTTACAACGATATCACCATTTTTAACACTTGCTTCACGGAAGATGTGCTCCATAATAAGCATATCTCTAATACCACTGCGACCATTAACTACGCCTACAGCTCTAGAATCAGAACGCACAATTCTCGCACCAATCTTACAACGAGCCGAAGTAATCAACAGCACCTTGGAATAATCGTCATAAACTTCATCAACGATGCCTACAAGTCCGCTACCATCAAGAACAGCCATCTCGCGTTTTAAACCAGCATCCTTGCCAATGTTTATATACATACTATCACGTAAATCTCCAAAGTTACGAGCAATTACCTTAGCAGCACGAGTAGTTTGAGTTCTGTGCTGTTCCTTGTAATTAAGCAATTCACGCAGTTGTTTGTTTTCCGCATGAATCGCCGCCATAGCCACGTTGGCATTACGCAATTCTACATTATCTCGTTTTAGTTCTTCATTCTCGCTCTGTAAAACTGTCAATGCACGCCAATAACCACGAATGTTGTCACCGGTGTTACCAATCGCAACAAGTGCATTTTCTACAGGCATTACCACGGTTGCCACTGCCTTATTAATCAAGGGGAAGCGACTCTTACCGGAAACAGCCAAGGCCAACATCGAGAAAATAACCAACACGAACAGTGCGCAGAGCATACTTTTTTTACCCATTGCGCTACCTTATCAAAAGTTATTTAGAGGTCATAAAACCTTTTTTATAAATATCAATATTTTCTACAGCAATACCAGTACCCAATACTACGCAGTTCAATGCTTCATCAGATACGAATACGGGCATACCGGTTTCTCTGGAAATCAATCTATCCAAATTACGGAGCATGGAGCTGCCGCCAGTCATAACAATACCACGGTCCATAATATCTGCAGAAAGTTCAGGCGGAGTACGTTCCAAAGTATTACGAACTGCATCAACAATATTGCTAACAGGTTCTTCTACTGCTTCGCAAACATGGTTAGCGTTAACAGTAATATTTTTCGGCAAACCAGTTACCAAGTCGCGACCACGAACATCCATGGTAGGAGGATTATCCACCTTCATAGCAGTACCGATTTCAATTTTAATTGCTTCTGCAGTACGGTCACCAATAAGCAAATTAAAGGTTTTACGAACGTAACGAACGATGGCAGCATCAATGGAGTCACCACCGGAACGAACACTCTTACTAACAACGATACCACCCAAAGAAATTACTGCTACTTCGCAGGTACCGCCACCAATATCTACAACCATGCTACCGGTAGCTTCTTGAACAGGCAAGCCTGCACCAATTGCTGCAGCCATAGGTTCTTCAATCAAATATGCTTCACGCGCACCAGCTTCAATGGTAGCATCGATAACTGCACGTTTTTCAACTTCAGTTACACCAGAAGGAACACCTACCAAAATGCGGGGGCGTACAAATGCTTTGCTACCCATTGCAGTTTTGATGAAATGTTTAAGCATGGATTGGGTGATTTCGTAATCAGCAATAACACCATCTTTCATCGGACGGATAGCTACGATGTTACCGGGAGTACGACCAATCATACGCTTTGCTTCTGCGCCAATTGCCAATACTTCGTTAGTATCAACTTCTACTGCTACAACGGAAGGTTCACGAATGATGATACCTTTTTCTTTGCAATGTACCAAAGTGTTAGCAGTACCTAAATCTATACCCATGTCATCAGACATATTATTGAAAAAACTAATGTTAGGAAACTTAAATTTCATTTTGCGTTCCTCCATTCTAAAATGCTTCGTTCTCTAGAAAACTGTAATAATTACCGTCACCGATAATCACATGGTCAATCATCGGAATACCCAACACTTTGCCAGAACGTAATAACTGTCTGGTAACTTCTTCATCTTCAATGCTAGGTTTGGGATCACCGGAGGGATGATTGTGTGCCACCATAATTGCCGCCGCGTGATGAAGTATAGCAGGAGCAAATACCTCACGAGGATGCACCACGGAACTACTCAAAGAGCCTTCGGATACAACTTCCGTCCCGATAACTTTGTTCTTGTTGTTTAACAAGATAACTACAAACTGTTCCTTAGCTGCGTAACGCAAGCGTGGCATCAAAAAATCTGCAACATCCTGCGGACAGCTTAAATGTATCTTTTCAATGGGCTTAGCAGAAGCAATACGTCTGCCAATTTCCAGAGCCGCTAAAACAGTAGCTGCCTTAGCTTGCCCCAACCCTTTTATATTCGTAAGTTCATTTAGACGAGTAATACCTGCCAAGCGTTTATACAAACCACCGTCGGCAGTCATTTCACTCGCAATATCAATAGCAGATTTTTCTGCTGTACCAGTACGCAACAAAATGGCAATCAGTTCAGCATCTGTTAAGACTGCTGCTCCATTGGCTGCCATTTTTTCGCGAGGTCTGTCATTAAGCGGAATTTCCTTAATGGTTTTAATGTGCAATCAGCGCACTCCTAATTTTGCCAGAATCAACTGCATTCGTGTTAGAGGCAAACCTACCACGTTATTATAGCAACCGTCAATCTTTTCGACTAAAACGGCGCCTTTTCCTTGAATTCCATATGCACCGGCTTTATCAAGAGGTTCGCCGGTCGCAACATAGTTTTTAATTTCTTCATCTGTAAGTTCGCGGAACACAACTTTAGTTTCGCAAACCTCTGCAAGCATTTCGCCTGCATAACTTACAGCAATACCTGTTAAAACCTTATGAGTTTTTCCAGAAAGCTGTTTTAACATTTTAAAAGCATCCTCAGCATCTTGAGGCTTGCCCAAAATTACACCTTCTGCGACTACCACCGTATCAGCAGCAACCACAGGTAAAGAATCACCTTTAATTTTTACTACAGCTTGACATTTACCAGCGGCATTAGCGAGAACAACATCCTCAGCCTGCACTGCACTACCGCTTACCTCATCAAAATCTGCGGGGCAAACAGTAGCTTCAATGCCAATTTGCTGTAATAACGCCAAACGGCGGGGAGAAGCAGATGCTAAAATAACCTGCATAATTTTCTCCTCTTATTTACCCTCAGCGGGTTTATCATTCAAATCAATGGTCATTTCTTGAGCTTCGATTTCGATAACTACAGGTTGAGCACCTTGACGAACTGCGTCGCGTTTAAAAGTGCGAACATAGGTCATAGCAATGAAGAGCCAAAGCACCACGCCGCCAACCATAAACCATAATTCTTCCATATGGAAGAAAGAAGCTAAACTTTTACCAAAAGCAAAGCCAGCTAAAATACCCAATACAGGGAAGCCGTAAATAACAAGATTACTTTTGCTTTTTTCTAATTCACGATATTCAACACCTACGGTATCACCAACTTTAGCGTTGATGGGACACCAGCAATCCAAATATTTAGGAATACCGGTAACGGTAGTTTTAGTTCTATCAACTTTAACTTCGGCACGTTCGCCATGTTTTTTAATCAAAAGACCTTTAATTTCAGCAGACATTCACTAACCTCTTTCTCAATATGCATGTAAGAATACATACCAGTAACCTACACCAAAAATTACACCATACAATACTAAAAATACAACTACACCTTGCCAACAAACGGGATAGCCAAAGTTAATATATTCGCCGAAAATGCCGCGTTTATTAAAGAAAGTATATTTCATACGACGTCTGAACCAGTTAGCTTTATTTTCAGGGCCAATCAGTTTAGCAATCGCAAAAATATAGAAAAATGACAGGATAAAAACATTAATTACCCTTGCGCCCACAAGGGAAGGGTCTACGTGTGCAATAGCGTCCATCTTATGAATAATTCTCCTTTAATTACAATTGAATGAATTTGTCAGGTAATTGTTTACGCAAAACTTTGATGAATTGGTCACTAGATTTAAAGAGCAAGCCAGCCAATTTGTTTTTATTACCTTCGGTAAATACTAACAAACGTTGGGGATTAGGATCCAAAGAATTGTAGCGATGGATGTAGTGACGAATTTTAGTTTTACGGAAGAAGCTTTTTACATATTTTTGAGTAAAGCTTTCAGTACGAGTCAAATCTACAAAATAGCTGCGTCTTAAACCCAAACCATGAGTAATTACTTCCAATCGCAAGTCTTTATACAGAATCAGAGTGTAGCCGTAAGATACGCGCCATACCCACAAGCACAAAAGGCACAAGTTAATACCCCAGCCCAAATAATTAATTCTACCAGAATCCAAATAGTTGGTGAATTCATAACCAAACAAAGCCAAAATAGCAAGCAGTGCTAAGCCTGCGAAAACTTTTCTCTCGTTAGAAGTAGTAGATGTTTCACGATATAATTCTTCCAAAATGTTCCCTCCAAGATTAACCATATATTGCGGAAATTTGTTTCCTTCTAAATCTTATTTATTATATCAGAAAAAAATTAGAAATCCTATAGTTTTTTCTTTCTTGCATAGTAAAAAATAACAGGCAAGCATAGCTTGCCTGTTATTTTTATTTACTTTATCCTCTTACTTGGCCGTTGCCATTAATAAGATACTTAGTGCTCGTAAGTTCCGGCAACGCCATCGGTCCACGAGCGTGAAGTTTTTGAGTGCTGATGCCAATTTCTGCACCAAAGCCAAATTCAAAACCATCAGTAAAACGAGTGGAAGCATTTACGTAAACAGCAGCTGCATCTACACCAAGTTGGAAGATGCGAGCGTTTTCGTAATCTTCTGTTACGATGCATTCGCTGTGATAAGTGGTGTACTGCGCAATGTGTTCCATTGCTTCTTCCAAGCTATCTACAATCTTCACGGAAAGACGTAAGTCCCCGTATTCAGTGCTCCAATCTTCTTCGGTAACAGGAACAACCTTATCACTATAAGCTTGTACGCGTTCATCACCACGAATTTCCACACCTGCTTCAAAATATTTTGCAAGCATGGAGGGCATAAATTTATCAGCAGCGTCTTTATGCACAAGCAAAGTTTCCATAGCGTTGCACACGGAAGGACGTTGAACTTTTGCATTGTAGCAAATCTTCATTGCCATTTCCACATCAGCGGAAGCATCAATAAAAGTATGGCACACGCCTGCGCCAGTTTCAATAACGGGAACAGTTGCGTTCATTACTACAGTTTTAATCAAGCCTGCACCGCCGCGGGGAATAACTACGTCTACCAAACCGTTCATATGAATCAAATCGGTAACAGCTTGTCTGTCGCTAGTATCTACAAATTGCACACTACCTTCAGGAATGCCAGCAGCTTCTGCTGCTTCGGAAAGAATGTTAGCAATGGCGATATTGGATTGCATCGCTTCACTGCCACCTTTCAAAATTACAGCATTACCGGATTTAAGGCACAAACCTACAGCATCTGCAGTAACATTAGGGCGAGCTTCGTAAATGATACCAATAACGCCCAAGGGCACACGCACTTTAGTAATGCTCAAACCATTAGCAAGGCGGCTACCGCCAACAACGTTACCAATAGGATCAGGCAGAGCAGCAACTTGTTCCAAGCCTTCTGCCATACCGGCAATACGTTCCGGTGTAAGTTTAAGTCTATCAAGCATGGAAGTCTTCATGCCTTTTGCAGCAGCAGCTTCCATATCCACAGCGTTTGCTACTAAAATTTCTTCTTGTTTATCTAAAAGAGCTTGCGCCATTGCCAACATTGCTTTGTTTTTAATAGCAGTACTTGTAATGGCAAGCTTGCCTGCAGCTTTTTTGGCAGCGGCAGCTTTTGCTTTAACTAATTCGTAAGTACTCATAATATCGCCTCACAAAATAACTAAATCGTCGCGGTGAATTACCTCATCAAAATTTTTATGACCAAGCAAAGCTTCAATATCAGTAGACTTGCAACCCTTGATTTGTTCCAGCTCTGCACTGCTGTAATGAACAAGACCACGTGCCAGCTCATGACCTTCTGCAGTTTTTACACTGATGGTGCTGCCTGGCTCGAAGTCACCTTCCACAGCAGTAATGCCTGCGGGCAAAATACTGCAACCGCCAGCTTTATGCAAAGCATTAGCGCAACCTTCGTCAACAGTAATGCTTCCTTTAATATTAGCGCCAAAAGCAAGCCAACGTTTACGGAATTGCAAACGATTTTCACGGCTAACAAAGAGAGTACCAATTTCTTCGCCATTTAAAATTCTAGGGATAGCATTTTTTTCTGTACCACTGGCAATTACCAAATGGATACCGCTACTTGTAGCAGCTTTAGCTGCTTGAATTTTAGTAGCCATGCCACCAGTACCACGACTGGAGCCTACACCACCAGCACTTGCTTCGATGGCAGGAGTGATTTCGCTAACCAAAGGAACAAGCTTAGCATCAGGATTAGTTTGAGGATTAGCAGTGTAAAGACCATCAATATCGGAAAGAATGATTACTAAATCCGCATCGATGATACCTGCCACAAGAGCAGACATATTATCATTATCGCCAATCTTCAATTCATCTAAAGCAACTACGTCATTTTCATTAACGATGGGAATAACACGTTGCTTGATAAGTTCCATAAAAGTATTACGAGAGTTAGTATAGCGATGTCTGTCCAAAGATTCCGTCTTAGTCAGAAGCACTTGCGCTACAATTTGACCGTAGTCAGCAAAAATCTTCTCGTAAGTGTGCATCAAAACGCCTTGCCCAACCGCAGCCGCAGCTTGCTTACCGGGAATGGTGTCAGGCTTTTTAGGTAAGCCTAATCTATCCACGCCCACAGCTACTGCACCGGAAGTAACAAGAATCATTTCTTTACCTTGATTTTGCAAATCGCTCAATTCACGGGCAATTCTATCAATTTGACTAAAGTTTCTTTTGCCATTCGCGTAAGTAATGGTACTACTACCAACCTTTACTACTACACGCTTCGCCTGTTTTAAGAGTTCTCTATTAAATGTAGTCATTACTAGTCATCTTCTTTCGATAGCAAAATTGTTTATTTTCAAGCGACATTAGAAAATGTAGTGGTTTCAATCAAGAAAATATTGCAACGAGCAAACGTGTCTGAGCAAAGCGAGTTGTTTGCGAGGCAATATTTTCATACACAAGAAACGTTAAACATTTTCTTATGAGCAGAAAATAACAATTTTGCTTAAATAATACTACGCATTATCCTTGTACTCGAATACCATATCGCGAATACGAACGGTTTCGCCTTCTTGCACGCCTTTTTCTTTGAGAGCTTCATCAATGCCCAAACGTTTCCAGATAAGTTGGAAACGATACAACGCTTCATCGTTGTCAAAGTTAGTCATTGCAACAAGACGTTCAATGTTTTTACCACGTACTTCGTAGTCAGTATCATTACCAACAACAATTTCGTAGCTATCCGGGTCGATTTCGTCAAAGCGGCTCAGTTCTTTTTCGTCTTCTTCAGGAACATAAGCTTCCAATAATTCGTAAGCTTTGAACATCAATTCACGCAAGCCTTCGCCAGTAGCAGCGGAAGCTTTGGTAATTTCGTAGCCTTTAGCTTCAACATATTCTTTCAAACGCTCGAAGTTTTCTTCTGCTTCAGGCAAATCCATTTTATTTGCAACTACCATTTGCTTACGGCGAGCAAGACGTTCGCTGTATTGAGCAAGTTCGTGGTTAATTTTGTCAAAGTCTTCAATGGGGTCGCGTCCATCAACACCAGCAACGTCTACAATGTGGAGCAATACTTTAGTACGCTCTACGTGACGCAAAAAGTCGTGACCGAGACCAACACCTTCGTGCGCACCTTCAATCAAACCGGGGATGTCCGCCAAAACAAAGCTGCGTTCTTCGTCAATACGTACTACACCCAAAACCGGGGAAAGAGTAGTAAAGTGGTAAGCAGCAATTTCCGGACGAGCAGCACTTACTTGAGCAATGATACTGGATTTACCTACACTGGGGTAACCAACCAGACCAACGTCAGCAAGAAGTTTCAATTCCAGTTTCAGCCAACGGTTTTCGCCAGGTTCGCCTTTTTCCGCAAAAGTCGGAGCACGGTTGGTACTAGTAACATAGCAAGCATTACCTTTACCACCACGACCGCCTTTAGCTGCAACGTATTCTTGACCATCTTCGGTTAAGTCTGCCATAACAGCACCGGTTACATCATCACGAACCAAAGTACCCATAGGAACTTTTACGTAAACATTATCAGCGCGCATACCGGTACAATTTTTAGTTCCGCCTTGACCGCCACGTTTAGCAACATGTTTTCTTTTATAACGGAAGTCAATCAAGGTGTTCAGGTTTTTATCAGCAACAAGAATAACGTCGCCACCACGACCACCATTACCACCGTTGGGACCGCCTTTTTCTACAAATTTTTCTCTACGGAAACTGCTCATGCCGTCGCCGCCATTACCAGCCTCTACATAAATCCTCGCTCTGTCAATAAACATTTTCTATCTCCTATTTCTTAAAAATTTACTTTTATTTACAGTTATGTTTATTATACCCTGCTATTGCTTAGTTATTCAACACCTGTCACGCAAAAATTACTTACTCAAAGCAAATGCACATATATAATGAAGAAACTTACAAATACCTCACACAACTTCTCAAAAACAAATACTCCAAAGATTGTTTCAGAGTGTACACATTATACTGAAAAGAACGGGTTAAAAACCTTTATGTTTACATTTTAAGTTTTTCCTTGACAAACTACAAACCTATTGTCATAATATAGAGAAACGTTCTTAAAAACAAAATACCCTTTTGAAATGCAATGAACGGAAAAATTTACTCGCCTTCCTTTTAGAGATGTAGCGGTTGGTGCAAGCTACAAGAAGTCCCGTAAAGAAGCTCATCCGCGAGCAGCCATCCTGAAAATTTTAGGGATGGACGCAGAACCAGCGTTAGTAGTTTTAATTAAGAAATAAATTAGGGTGGTACCGCGCAAGGTTAACAATGCGCCCCTGTCTGCATGTGCAGATAGGGGCTTTATTTATTAAATCGCTATAAGCGCTGTTATGCTGTGTCACAGCCAGCTTACTTGCTCGACGTACTCAAAAGTACGCCATCACTTCATAAGCTTAGCTGTTCCTTGCCTTCCAGCACTTCTAACGATTTTGACGTAACCCAAGTTTATAAAACAATTTACATAATTTAGTTTGGAGGAATCTACTATGGGTATGACAATGACAGAAAAAATTCTGGCGAAGCATGCAGGCCGCGACAGCGTAAGCGCTGGCGATCTCTTAGTTTCCCAAGTTGATATGGTATTAGCCAACGACATCACCGGTCCGCCGGCAATCACCGAATTCGAAAAAATCGGTCGTCCTGTTTTCGACAAAAACAAAATCTGCTTGGTTCCTGACCACTTCTCTCCTTGCAAAGACATCAAGTCCGCAACCATGTGCAAACGTATGCGTGACTTCGCTCATAAACACGAAATCAAAAACTACTTTGAAGTAGGTCGTATGGGTATCGAACATGCTCTGCTTCCTGACCAAGGCCTTGCTGCTCCTGGCGAAATCATCATCGGCGCAGACTCCCACACCTGCACTTACGGTGCACTTAACGCACTGAGTACTGGTATGGGTCAAACCGATATTGGCGCTGCTATGGCAAGTGGTACTACTTGGTTCAAAGTTCCCCAAGCAATCAAAGTTAACTTGGTTGGCAAATTGCCCCGCTTCGTTCGCGGCAAAGACATCATCCTTACCTTGATTGGTATGATTGGTGTTGACGGTGCTCGTTACCAATCCTTGGAATTCTGTGGCGAAGGCGTAGCAGAACTGACCATGGCTGACCGCTTCACCATTTGCAACATGGCAATTGAAGCTGGCGCTAAAAACGGCATTTTCCCCGTTGACGAAAAAACTATCGCTTACCTTGAAGGTCGCGTAACTGACCGCACTTGGGAAGCAGTAACCGCTGACGAAGATGCTGAATACGCTCAAGAAATTACCATGGAACTTGACAAACTGGTTCCTGTTGTAGCATATCCTCACCTGCCGGAAAACACTCATCCTGCTTCCGAAGGTAAAGAAATCAAAATTGACCAAGTTGTTGTAGGCTCCTGCACCAACGGTCGTCTGGAAGATTTGGCTCAAGCAGCTGAAATCCTGAAAGGCAAAAAAGTTTGTGATGGCGTTCGTATGATCATCATCCCGGCAACCCAAGAAATTTACAAAGAAGCTATGCGCTTAGGTTACATTGATACCTTCATCGACGCAGGCGCTGCAGTTTCCACTCCTACTTGCGGTCCTTGCCTTGGTGGTTACATGGGCATCTTAGCAGCAGGCGAACGCGCTGTTTCCACTACTAACCGTAACTTCCGTGGTCGTATGGGTCACGTAGATAGTGAAGTTTATCTGGCTAGTCCCTACACCGCAGCAGCAAGTGCAATCACCGGCTACATCACTAGCCCTGAGGAGGTAATGAAATGAGTAAAGTTTGGCGCTACGGCGATCACATCGATACAGACGTAATTATTCCTGCAAGATATTTAAACATTGCAGACTTCACTGAACTGGCAGAACATGCCATGGAAGACGCTAAAGAAAATTTAGTTGAAAACTTCGCTGCAGGCGTAACCCCCGGAGATTACATCGTAGCAGGTAAAAACTTTGGTTGCGGTTCCTCTCGTGAACATGCTCCTGTTGTTATCCAAGTAAAAGGCATTAAATGCATCATCGCTGATAGCTTCGCACGTATCTTCTACCGCAACGCTATCAACATCGGCTTGCCTGTACTGGAAATTGGCAAAGACGTTGAACAAATTGAAGCTGGTGACGAAATTGATGTAGATATGGCTAAAGGCGAAATCAAAATCATCAACAAAAACATCACCATTACCTGCAAACCGCTTCCGGAATTCATCCAAAAAATTTCTGACTGCGGTGGCTTGATTAACTACGTTAAAGGAGAATAATCCATCATGAAAATTACCCTGCTCCCCGGTGACGGCATCGGTGTAGAAATTGTTGATGCTGCTGTTGAAGTTCTCGACGCAGCTGCTAAAAAATTTGGCTTTAAAATTGAATATGATAAACAACTCATCGGCGGTTGCGCAATTGACGCAACTGGCGTTCCCCTGCCGGAAGAAACTGTAGCTTCCGCTAAAGCTGCTGACGCAGTTCTCTTAGGTGCAGTTGGCGGTCCCAAATGGGATAACGTTGCTCCTGACATCCGTCCGGAAAAAGGTCTCTTGGGCATTCGCAAAGCTTTAGGTTTGTACTGCAACCTGCGCCCCATGACCGTTTCCAGATTCACCGCTCACCTTTCCCCGCTGAAAACCGAAAATGCTGAAGGCGCTGACCTCCTTATCGTTCGCGAATTGACCGGTGGCATTTACTTTGGCGAACATAACGAAGCTCACATCAATGCTGATGGTGTTGAAGAAGCAAGTGACGTAGAACTCTACACTCGTCCTGAAGTAGAACGCATTGCAAAATTTGCTTTCGAAGCTGCTAAAAAACGTCGCGGTAAAGTTACCAGTGTTGATAAAGCTAACGTTTTGGGTTCCAGCCGTATGTGGCGTAAAATTGTTGCAGAAATGCAAGCTAAAGATTATCCCGAAGTTGAATTGAACAATTACTATGTAGATAACTGCGCAATGCAACTTATCCTCAACCCCAAACAATTTGACGTAATCCTCACCAACAATATCTTCGGTGATATTTTGAGTGACGAAGCAAGCACCATCGCAGGCAGCATCGGTTTGTTGCCCAGTGCAAGCTTGGGTGATGGCACCGGTATGTACGAACCCATCCATGGTAGTGCTCCCGACATCGCTGGCCAAGGCATTGCAAATCCCTTGGCTACCATCCTTTCCGTAGCAATGATGCTCCGCTACTCCTTAGATAAAGCAGAAGCTGCTGACGCTATCGAAGCTGCAGTAGACGCTGTAATGGAACAAGGCTACCGTACTCCCGACCTGTATGATGAAGGCTTGAAAAAAGTTTCCACTGCAGAAATGGGTAGCTTGGTTGCAGCAGAACTTCTTAAATAAAACTAAGTAAAAATTTAAGACCACCGTTTAAATTCGGTGGTCTTGATATTTGGTGACCCATAATGAATGACAATAACTCTTTAGAAATGGATAAAGCACTGGATAAATCTGCCTTTTACGAAGGCTTACGCGACGGCATTCCCATTGGGCTTGGCTATTTTGCCGTAGCCTTTTCCCTTGGCATTGCTTATCGCAACGCAGGAATTACTGCTTTCCAAGGCTTCTTAACGAGTATAACCAACGCAACCAGTGCTGGACAATTTGCAGCGGTATCCATAATTGCAGGCAATGCTTCCTACTTTGAAATGGCATTAACCACACTCATCATCAACGCTCGTTACTTTTTGATGAGTGCTGCTTTGAGTCAAAAGCTTTCTCCTAAAATGCCTTTTTTCCATCGCTTTATCTTCGGTGCTGCCGTAACGGACGAACTCTTTGGTATTAATATTGGTCGTCCCGGTTACTTGAACCCTTACTATTATTACGGAGCAGCTCTCGCCGCCGTCCCCAGTTGGGCTACAGGTACAGCAGTTGGCATTATCGCAGGCAATATGTTACCATCCCGCATCGTTAGTGCCCTTGCCGTTGCTCTCTACGGAATGTTCCTAGCAGTAATCATTCCCCCTGCTCGTAAGCACAAGATTATTTTCGCACTGGTGCTTTGCAGTTTCATTGCCAGCCTTGTTGCTAATCTTTGGGCTCCTTTAGCTGAACTTTCTGGTGGCACACGCATCATCGTCTTGACGGTAACCATCTCTGCTATAGCAGCTTACTTCTTCCCCGCTGACGAACATTGCAAGGAGGTAAATGCTGATGAAAAATAATATTTACATCTACATTGCCGTTATGGCACTTACCACTTACCTCATCCGCGTACTTCCTTTGACCATTATTCGTAAGCAAATTCAAAACCGTTTCATAAAATCTTTCTTATACTACGTTCCCTATGTAACCCTTGCGGTTATGACTTTCCCTGCCATAGTCAATGATACCCAAACTCCCATCTCCGGCGGTTTGGCTTTAGTCCTTGGCATTATCGCAGCTTGGAAAGGTTTAAGCCTCATTAACGTAGCAGCTTGCTGTTGCGCATTAGTCTTCGTAGTAGAATACTTCTTAATTCCATAAGTTAATGCGTTCTCAAAATTGGGAACGCATTTTTATTTCCTTTGCTCAATCCTCGTGATAAAATAAAACTACTATGAAAACCAAACTTCCAACTTACATAAAAAGCATATTGAATGCGTTAAACCAAAGTGGTTTTGAAGCCTACGTAGTGGGCGGTGCAGTGCGTGACCTGCTCCTTGGAATAGAACCGGGAGATTTTGACGTAACCACCAGTGCCCATCCCGAAGAAGTCTTAGAAATTTGCCAAACCCAAAATTGGCGAACCGTAGACAATTTAGGAAACAACTTTGGCTGCGTAATCGCAATTGTAGAAGACGTGCCTGTAGAAATTACTACTTTCCGAGGGGAAGCCTACGGTACAGACGCTCACAAGCCTGAACAAGTTTGGTACTGCGATAGTCTCCGTGAAGATTTAAGTCGTCGCGATTTTACAGTCAACGCTATGGCTCTAGATATTAACGGTAATCTGTACGATTACTTTGGCGGGCAAGAAGATTTACAAAATAAAATTCTTCGCACCGTTGGTAAAGCGAAGCTTCGCTACCAAGAAGATGCCTTGCGAATGTTTAGAGCTTGTCGTTTTGTAGCACAACTTGGCTTCAATTACGAACAGGAAGAAGATTTGCTCCCTGCCTTCGGAATGGAAGACACTCCTTACCGTTTGGAACAGAACTTTAAATTTCCAACAGAACGTTGTGCTGGACTTTCTCTTGAACGAGTCAAAAAAGAGCTTGATAAAATGCTTATGGGTAAATTCGCAGGCAAAGGCTTGATGTTATTTTTAGCAACAGGTTTAGCGAACGCAAGTTGTCGTGTTAAAGAAAATGGTGCTTACACTGAGCTCCCCATCTTACCTGAGCTGGAACACCTTGCAGGCTTACACCAAAATCCACGCTTTCATCCTTACGACACTTGGGAGCACACCCTTACTGCCATTGACAACAGTCCCCAAGATTTGGAGATTCGCTGGTCACTGCTCTTACACGATGTTGGTAAAGGTTTGCCCGATGTACGCAAGCTGAATAAAGAAGGACAACCTTCCGACCACGGTCATGAAGCTAAAAGTGCAGAACTTACAGTGCAAATTATGAAGCGTCTCCGCTATCCGGATAAGTTCAGTAAATTAGTAACTTGGCTGGTTGCAGAACATATGCGTTTTGCACCAATGCTAATTTCCGGAGAAAAAACCTTGCTCCGTTGGGTACGTAGTGAAGCAACCAGTGGAACCTTCCGTAATCAAATGGAACTTACCTACGCTTACAAACAATTGGTAGAAGTTTTCCTTGCTGATATGGAAGCAACCCACGCTCGTAAAAATCCTACTCTTATGGAAAATGGCAGAGCCTTAGGTGAACAAGTAATAGAACTTGCTCGTGAAAAGATGCCCGTGGCAAATAGCGACCTTGCCATCAACGGCAAAGATTTGTTAGAAATTATACCGAAGGAGCAAATAAAAAATGCTCTTTCCTATTTATTAGAACGAGTGCAAAGTGGCAACCTTCCTAACGAGAAGGAAGCACTCCTTACAGCCATGCAAAAACATTTACAAAAAACACTGAAAGGAAATGACGATGAGTAAAATAAAATCTATTCTTTTAACTTTAGGTTGCGTTGCTTTAATGGGCGGCTTGTGGGCAACCCTCAATAGCAACTCTCTTTTCGCTTCCGAAGAAGAACCGGGCGGAGCTAAACAATTTGTTGGCAAAGTAGATATTAAAAACTCCCCCTACTTCCCGCAACTGGATATCTATAATATGAAATCCAATGAAAATTTAATCATCCTCAGCAACTTTAAAACTCAACAACAAAACACCGGTTATACCTGTGGTCCCGTAGCAGCAAATATGGTTGTGCAACATTTTAATGGTCAACCTTTGCACAAAGAAATGGAAATCGCCAAGATTATGGGCACCAACAAATTTAACGGTACAACTACCAAAGAGATGGTTAAATATTTTGACCACATCGGTTGGGAAACAAGATCTTCCGTTAAAAACATCGCTCCTGAAACTTACGAAGACTTCCTTAAATTTGTTACTACCAATTTAAAAGACAACACTCCCATCATCGTAGAAAATGTTGATTGGGGCGGACATTGGCGTGTAATCATGGGTTATGATTCCATGGGAACTGCTCATACAGGCGATGACGTTCTCTTTATGGCAGACCCCTTTGATACCTCCGACCATCTTCAAGATGGCTACAACATCCTCAGTGCAGAACGCTTCTTCTATATGTGGTTCGACCACCAACTTTTCAAAAAAGCAGACCAAAACAAACAATGGTTAATCGCAAAACCTAAAAAATAGCATTAAAAAAGCATCTATCTTCTCTCGAAGATAGATGCTTTAATTTTTTACTTACAACCCTTTAGCTTGCCATTCTTTTTCTTTGAAGCCTGCCAAAACAAACTCCTCAGTTACAATCAACGGACGCTTAACGAGCATACCATCAGTTGCCAAAAGTTGAAGTTGTTCTTCTTCACTCATAGTAGGCAACTTATCTTTAAGCTTCAACTCTTTATAGAGCAAGCCACTGGTGTTAAAGAAACGTTTTAAGGGCAAACCGCTCAATTTATACCAAGCAGTAAGCTCTTCCAAAGTAGGCTTGTCTTCTTTAATATGGCGTACAGTAAATTCTACGCCTTTTGCTTGTAAATATTTTTCTGCCTTTTGGCAAGTAGTGCATTTGGGATAACAAACAAATAACATTTTATTCACCTCGTTTGCTTAATTCTTCCTGCAAATATTTTTCAGCAGCTTTCAGTTGCACGTCTTCAGTTGCATTTTCAGGAAGTTCCACTACAACATCAGGTTCAATACCCACATTGTGGATGGACACACCGGAAGGAGTGTAGTATTTGGCAGTAGTAACTTTGATTGCAGTAGCAGCGTCCAAACGATACACGCCTTGTACGCTACCCTTACCAAAGGTTTTAGTACCAAAAAGTTTGCCAGACTTAGTGTCTTTAATTGCGCCTGCAACGATTTCAGAAGCGGATGCACTGCCACCGTCAACAAGTACTGCCAAAGGATATTTAATATTGGGCAAATCAGAGTTCTCTACAAATTGACTACCGTCATTATAAATAATGGAAACGATAGGACCTTTCGGAACGAACTTCTTAGCAACAGCAACACCGTCATCAAGAACACCACCGGGATTCCCACGCAGGTCAAGAATGGTTGCTTCCATTCCCTCTTTTTCCAATTTTTCGTAGGCTTTATCAAAATCAACACCGGTTTTTTCGTTGAACATTCCTACACGGATATAACCAATCTTAGAGTCAGGCAACATATTTGCCCCAACAGATTGAGTTTTAATTTCCTTACGGATAACGCGTACAGTTTTTTCCTTGCCTTCCTTATCAAGAAGCTTCAAGGTAACTTCGGTGTCAATCTCACCACGAATCTTGGTAGCTACTTCTTCCATGTTCATATCTTTGGTAGCCTTGCCATCAACTTCGATAATCTTATCTCCGCCTTTGATACCAGCCAACGCACCGGGGTTATCAGGCAACGCAGAGATTACTACGTAATCATCATCGCGTTTACCAAACACAATACCAATGCCCCCAAAGCTACCAATGGTTGCTTCGCTTAAATCAGCAAAAGCTTTCTTATCTAAATAAACGGTGTAAGGATCATCTAAAGATTTCACCATACCATCGATGGCTCCGTCGAAAAGTTTGGAGTTATCAACTTTGCCATCGAAATTATGCTTTATTACATACATAGCACGCAGGAACTTTAAAGTATCTGCTGCGTTGCCTGTTATCTGCTCCATTTGCCAACCTACAAAACATAAGGTGCCAAATATGGACGCAAGGCAGTAAGCTATGATTTGTAAATTCTTTTTACTAAACAATTTCACTGCCTCCGTTAAAATCAAAATACATTACATAGGCGGTAAGTAATCCAAAGGCTCAGTCAGCTCGCCGTGCAAGCGTGCTTCAAAGTGACAGTGCGGACCAGTGGACCAACCTGTACTACCTGCATAAGCTACAACGGTACCTTGTTTTACATATTGACCTTCGTAAACTGCAAGCTCATTGTTATGAGCATACAAACTTACCAAACCTCTACCATGGTCAATCATAATGGTATTACCATAACCACCAAGCCAGCCACTGTACACAATGGTGCCATCAGCCGCAGCTTTAATGGGAGTACCGTAGTCAACAGCAATATCCATACCGCTGTGATATCTGGTTGTACCAAAAATAGGATGGGTACGCCAACCATAGTAAGAAGTAATTTCGCCATAACAAGGCCAAATGAAACGGTGCTTGCTCACTTGCGGAGTTTGTTCCTGCGCAGGAGGAGCACTGCCAATCATACCATTGGATTCCATTTGACGAATCATGTTAGCAATATTTTCGGAGAGTTCCAACAAGCGTTCATATTCATATTCAGCTTGTTGCTTCTCTTCGTTTTTCTTATAAAGGATTTGCGCACGTTCTTCACGTACTTCGTTAAGGTCTTGCTTTCTCTCAGCAAGTTCTCTTTCGTTAACATGAACATCACTAATGCATTCGTCGAGCATTTTTTGACGTTCGTTCATTTCCTTAGTGGATTTTGCTAAACCTTCCAAAAGTGCTGCGTCTTGATTCAGAACTTTCTTCAACAAATACATACGAGAAGCAAAATCTCTAAAGTCGCTAGCGCCAAGCAATACATCCAAGTAATTTACTTGACCGGAAATGTAAATATCACGCAAGCGGGTACGAAACACTTTCATATGTTCCGTTTGTTGCTTCTTAGCTTCAGCGAGCTTAGTGGTGTTTTCTTGAATAAGATATTCCAACCATTCTCTTCTGCCTTCCAAGTGGTTAACATCACGTTGCACTTGATGCAGACGATACACTGTAGCATTTAAATTATCGCTGGCTCTTTCAGCTTCGCGCCTAGCTTTAGCTCTGCGCGCTTCCATTTCTTGCATTTGAGTCTGCACTTCGCTGAGCTCTGCCCTTTTGTCATCAACTTGATTAGCAAAGGCAACACTGCTTAGCAAAGGAGTTACTGCAAGCCAGCAGGCGATTACGCCCATAAATAAGCGTCTTATCATCATAATCTTCCTGCTCGCCTCCGTCACACACGCAAAAATTTATGCAAGGAAATGTAACTGCCCAAGGCACCGATGCCAACACCGGCAAGAAGCAAAAAGATAGTCATATAAGTCATTAAAGGTTGAGTAGGTAACAAAGGCAGGAATGCCAATGCTTTATGAATAGTTGCCATCATAGAAGCGTAAGAAATGTTGAGCAAAATGTTGGCAATAACTGCACCGAAGAAGCCCAAAGCCATACCTTCCAACATAAAAGGCCAACGGATGAACCAGTCGGTAGCACCAACATATTTCATGATTTCTACTTCTTTACGACGAGCAAATACAGTCAAACGAATAGTGTTGACGATAATAAACAAGGTGGCTGCACCTAAGAACAATGCAATCAAAATGCCACTAAAGCGTAACACACGAATCAGTTGGAACAAATGCTCAACAACATCTTGACCAAAGCGTGCAGTTTCTACTTTAGGCATCTTAGAAATTTCATCAGTAATACCTTTGATAACGTCAGGATTTTTTACTTGTACGTCAAAGGAGTTAGGGAACGGATTATCTCCACCCAAGGTTTCTAAGATTTTTTGTTGGTCGCCAAGACGTTCTTTAAAACGTTCCAAAGCTTCCTTTTTAGTGATGGCAGTAACTTTAACTACGCCATCCATTTTTTCTAATTTTACTTTGGTAGCATCAAGTTCGTCTTGATTAGCATCATCTTGCATATAAACAGAAACTTGTACTTGTTTTTCCAAATGCTGTGCCAAATTGTTACTGTTCAAGAACATCAAAAGGAAGATGCCAAAAACCATCAAGGACACTGCCACCGTAGCAATGGAAGCAATACTCATAAAACCGTTACGACGAATAGATTTATAGGTTTCGCGTACGAAATATTCTTTGGTACTAAAGTTCATATCCGTACACCCCATTCTTTTCATCACGTACGATAAAGCCTTTTTCGATGGCAATAACGCGTTTACCCATACCGTCTACAATTTCTTTGTCATGGGTTGCCATAACAATAGTTGTACCGGTTTCATTGATTTCTTTAAAGATTTCCATAATGTCCCAACTGGTTTCCGGGTCAAGGTTACCGGTAGGTTCGTCTGCAATTACAAGCAAAGGGTCGTTAACAATTGCCCGGGCAATAGCCACACGTTGTTGTTCGCCACCACTAAGTTCTCCCGGATAAGCGTTAGCTCGATTGCGCAAGCCAACCAATTCCAAAACGTTCATAACTCTGCGTTTAATCTTACGATATGGTGCTTCGATTACTTGCATAGCGAAAGCTACGTTTTCATAAACAGTTCTGTCGGGAAGCAATCTATAATCTTGGAAGATAATTCCCAATTGACGACGCAAATAGGGAATTTCTTTATCCTGCAAATTAAGAAGGTCTATACCATTAACAAAAATATTACCGGTAGTAGGTAATTCTTCACGGAACAACATTTTGATGAAAGTGGATTTGCCTGCGCCACTGGGGCCAACTACAAAGACAAATTCACCGGGTGCAATTTGAACATTAACATTTTGCAAAGCAAGTGCCCCGGTAGGGTAAGCTTTACTAACATCAGACATTACAAGCACAGTCCTAGTCTCCCTTCGCTAATCTTTTCTATCTGTTAAGTAATTCAAAAGCCAGCTGCGAATTTTCTAAAGCCTTTTCACGCAACTGAACTAAGCGTTCATTACTGATATTCTCTAATTTCAAAACATTTTGCGCTGCAACAACTAAATCTTCAGCAACAAAATTTTCAATGGCACCAATATTAGTACCGTTAACTTCTTTTACGAAGCCATCAATTTTCGGGTCATAAGACAAAGCGATAAAAGGAACTTCCATTACCGCAGCAAAAATCAAGGCATGCAAGCGCATACCAATCAAAAGGGAAAAGTTACCCATCAATGCCAAGAATTGTTCTGTATCAAAGGCAGCATCTAAAATTACAGCATCTTCTTTCATAAATTGCTGTAACTTGCGGCAAGCAGTAACATCGGCAGGATATTGCAAGGGCAGAAGCACAATTTGCACATTGTTTTGTTCCACCAAAGCATCTGCTGCTTTCGCCATTTCCTGCAAATATTTCTCACTACTTCCCCAACTGCGAACGGAGATAGCAACCAAAGATTTTTCTTGACTTACATTAAACTTCTTTAACGACTGAAGCCCTTGCTCCTTATCAGCTTGAGCAAGGGTTAAAACAGCATCAGCAGTCAAACGAACTTTATTAGAAGCAACACCAATACGCTCCAATTCTACTAAAGAATCAGTATCACGCACTGTGATTAAGTCCGCTTTGCCGCATACATATTTTGTCAATTTGCGCAGGATACCGGAACGAATAGGCCCAATACCGTGAGCAAAGAGCATAACTTTTTTATTCAGCATTTTGCCAAGCCAAATTATTGCTAAATAATAAAGCAGGCTTTTTTTGCTGGTAACATCCTGCAAAAGACTACCGCCACCACTTAAAAGCAAGTCGCAGTTGTTGATTGCAGAATAAATTTCTAAAGGACTAAAACGATGAACAGAGCTTACCTTATGTTTGGAAGCAGTGTTCTGAGGAGCACCGGAGATAACAGTTAAATCTACAGATTCTTCTGCTTGACGCAATGATCTTACGATAGCAGTAAGCATTGCTTCATCTCCGGCATTGGCAAAGCCATAGTAACCGGAAATTACAATCTTACTCATTGCTCAAATATCTCCTTTGAAGTTTTAACAGTAAAGGCATTGCCAGAGCAAGTACTGCCACTAAAACAATACCAATAACTGCGCCCATAGCGTAACCGTCGAGAGCACGAACAGTACTCATGAACACAGGAGTGCGCATATGGCAGAAGGTTTGCACCAAAGAAGCTTGACCAATTACTGCACCACAAGTAAGTGCATATTGGATAAGACGCGGTGCTTGATGATAAGCAGCGTAAACTGCTAAGAAGAAGGCAGGATGCCCAATCATAAATTCTTTTTGACGGGGACGAGCATACATCAATTGTTCCAAGAAGAGGCGCATCTTAACTTCGATTGCAGCGACAGGAACACCTGCACTGTGACCACTGCGAGCCACAAAATACAAGAGGATGATACCCAACACACCAAATAAAGCTACGTGTTTAAAGGTTATGGGCTTGCTGAGCAGTTCATTAATTTTACCAATGGCAGCTTTTAAACCACAACCTGCTACGCCCAACATATCATAACGTTTAACGTAGAGTATGGTCATCAATACCAATGGCATAATAAAGGTGAGTTTAACGCCACGGTAAATGTCGATTTCCAAAAGGAAACGACTATCTGCTAAGATTGCAGCTAAGTACATACCACCAACTAAGGACATTAACACTGCTAAAGCAAGTTGCCAAGTAGCACTGAAAATAACTTTTACTGCACTTGCAGAACTTTCCTTGCATTTATCCCAAATGTCCAAAATAACATTCATAGATAATACAGGGAAGAACACTGCAGCACCAAAAGCAAGTGCTTGGCGCATTACAAGGCCACGACCAGTAAGAATTACCACTGCTACAATTGCAGACAAGACTCCCCAAACAAGCAGTTGCTTAGAATTAGAGAGCTCTACCAATTGCGCCAAGTAAACTACTGCACCAGCGATAATTGCTAAGCCAATAATTACAAAGTAAATTTTATTGGGGAAGTAAGGACCGGAGTAACCGTTCTTCACAGTGGATTGTTCTGCTTCGAACAAACCAGCTTCACCAATTTCAAAACCACGAGCCTTTACATTTTTAACAATGTCTTTTACGTACTGCAAATTCATTGCCAAAATATCTTGCCCATTTTGAGACATCATATAAGGACGGATGTAGTTAACGCGGACGTTGCGTTCTTCGTCAGTCAATGCCCAACGACGCAAGCCTTCGCCAACGGTAATCTTCTTTTGCTCCAAGCTGTCGATTACATAAGAACGAGCAGCTTTATAATTGATAGCTTCTGCCAAAGGCACCAAACCATCAATTTTTGCAAATTGCAGCTGAGTATAATGCTCAAGCATAATCAGCTTACGACCATCCAATTTCTTCGCCATATAGTCAATATTGTTGGGATAACCAACAACTTCACGACCTGCAGGCATATAAGCATTAACTTCCACACCGGATTTAGCAATGCGTTGGAAAATGCTATCAATTTTTTCTTCAGTAACGTTTACGAAATTTTGCGGGCGAACAATTACATTAAAGCCGTAGTCCTTCACCTTACGCATTTCACTACTGGATAAACCCAGAGGTAATTGCAAAATACCACGAGGAGTTTTGTAATCATCCTCCGCTACAAGATGAGTGCTACCCAAAGCTTCGATGATGGGCGGATTTTCACTTACCATTTTTGCACGTTCTGCACCAAAACGAATACCCAAATCTTCCCACACTTCGTCGAAAGCAGAAGCATCATTACCAGCAGCAATGTAGACAGCGTTTTCGGTTACATCTTTTACAGACGCAAAAATGCCGGCATCATTTCCTAAAATTTTTGCTTGGCGCAACTCACTGCCAGTAGCAGTTTTAATTGCGCCCATTTTAGATAAACGTTCCAAGGTGGTGTCGAACACCATCAAGGAATTAATGCCAGCATCTTGAAATTGCTTTACAACAATTTCTTCAGGAAGGCCTTCCAGTGCTGCCAGCTTACGCAGGTTTTCGTATTCCATGGCCATTTCCACAGTATTGTTTCTTTGTTCAATTGTATGGCGGTTCCAGTTAACCCACAAAGCACAAACTAAACCTACTAATATAACAGCTATAAGCACCGGATTATAACGGCTCTTCATCAATTTTCACCTTTTTCGTAAAACTAAATTACACTTTCTTTTGTTGGCTGCGCAGATAGGTTTCAATGAATTTCATCAAATCGCCATCCATAACAGCTTGAATATTACCGGATTCGCAACCAGTACGATGGTCTTTAACCAAGGTGTAAGGTTGGAATACGTAGGAACGAATTTGGCTACCCCATTCGATTGCTTGATAATCACCAGCAAGGTCATTAATCATAGCATCTTGTTTAGCTTTTTCGTATTCATACAATTTAGCACGCAACAATTGTAAGCAACGTTCACGGTTTTGAATTTGGGAACGTTGGGTTTGACATTGTACTACGATACCAGTCGGTTCGTGAGTCATACGTACTGCGGAGGAAGTTTTATTTACGTGTTGTCCGCCTGCACCGGAAGCACGGTAGGTATCAACGCGAACTTCGTCCATATTAATGTTAACTTCAACGGAATCATCGATTTCAGGCATAACGTCAACTGCCGCAAAGGAAGTGTGACGACGAGCATTGGAATCGAAAGGAGAAATACGAACCAAACGGTGAACGCCTTTTTCAGAACGCAGGAAGCCATAAGCGTTGTGGCCGTTGATTTGTACGGTAGCACTTTTTACGCCAGCTTCATCACCGGGCAGGAAGTCCAATACTTCCACTGCAAAACCATTTTGTTCTGCAAAACGAGTAAACATACGGTAAAGCATGGAAGTCCAGTCTTGAGCTTCGGTACCGCCTGCACCTGCGTGCAAAGTTAAAATAGCATTGCTTGCATCGTATTCGCCACTCAAGAGCATACCCAGTTCCAAATGTTCCAAATCTGCTTTGCATTTTACAAGCAGTTCGTCCATTTCAGGCATAAGGCTTTCGTCTTCTTCTTCAGTAGCCATTTCCCACAAGGCTTCCAAGTCATCAACGTCACTTGCCAATTTGTGGAAACCTTCAACTTCTTCTTTCAAAGCATTTACGTCTTGAGCAATTTTTTGTGCTTTTTCCGGGTCATCCCAAAAACTGGGATCGCCCATTCTATGTTCCAGTTCAGAAATGCGGTCCTCTTTATTTACAATGTCAAGAGAACCTCTCATTTCTTCTACTTTCGCCTGCAAATTGTTGATTTCTGGTCTATATTCTTCAATCAGCAAACTTATTCAACCCTTTCATAACAAATTCGGTTATTTAGAGCAGCTTACACTGCAAATTATTTTTCTTCTTCTACGATTTCAGCTTCTTCAACAGCATTAGCTTCAGCAGCTTGTTGTTCAGTTACAACATTTACATGGTAGATGTAGCGAACAACATCGTCTTGGATAGAGCCAATCATAGCTTCGAACATATCATAAGCTTCGAATTTGTATTCAACCAACGGATCTTTTTGACCGTATGCACGGAGACCAACGCCTTCGCGGAGCAAGTCCATGGAATCCAGGTGTTCCATCCAGTGGTTATCTACAACTTTAAGCATTACCAAGTTTTCCAGTTCACGCATCAAGTCGGAACCGATGGCAGCTTCACGAGCTTTATAATGTTCGTCAGCAACTTTATGCAAGTATTCATCCAGTTCTTCACGGCTCAAGTTGCCAAGTTCATCAGCATTGAGCAAACCGTGAGGAGCGAAGAATTCTTCTGCATAACGGATAAGTGCTTGCAAATCCCAATCTTCAGAATAAACTTCAGCAGGAGCATACATAGCCATGGTACGATCAACAACCTTTTCTACCATTTCCATGATGTTTTCGCGCAAATCTGCTTTTGCCAAGATTTTTTTACGTTGAGCGTAAATAACTTCACGTTGTTGGTTCATAACGTCGTCATATTCCAAAACGTATTTACGAATGTTAAAGTTACGGCCTTCAACTTTCTTTTGCGCATTTTCGATGGATTTGGTTACGAGGCTATGTTCGATGGGTTCATCATCTTCCATACCAAGTTTATCCATGATGCCTGCAATATTATCACTGCCAAAGAGACGCATCAAATCGTCTTCCAAGGACAGGAAGAATTTAGAGGAACCGGGGTCACCTTGACGAGCGCAACGACCACGCAATTGGTTATCGATACGACGGCTTTCGTGACGTTCAGTACCAATGATGTGCAAACCACCAAGTTCAGGTACGCCTTCGCCAAGCACAATGTCAGTACCACGACCTGCCATGTTGGTAGCAATGGTAACTGCACCGTATTGACCTGCATGAGAAATAATTTCTGCTTCTTGTTCATGGTACTTAGCGTTCAATACGTTATGAGCAATACCGCGACGTTTAAGCATTGCGGAAAGTTCTTCAGATTGAGCAATGGAAGTAGTACCTACGAGAACAGGTCTACCGGATTTATGACAAGCTTCGATTTCGTTAACCGCAGCTTTGTATTTAGCAAGTTTAGTTTTGTAGATTACGTCCGGAGCATCGGTACGAATCATAGGTTTATTGGTGGGAACAACTACAACGCTCAAGTTGTAGATTTTTTGGAATTCTTGTTCCTCGGTTTTAGCAGTACCAGTCATACCAGCCAATTTATTGTACATACGGAAGTAGTTTTGGAAAGTGATGGTTGCCAAAGTTTGGCTTTCACGTTCAACTTTTACGCCTTCCTTAGCTTCGATTGCTTGGTGCAAACCTTCAGAGAAACGACGACCAAACATCAAACGACCGGTGAATTCGTCAACGATGATAACTTGACCATCTTTAACTACGTAGTCACGGTCACGATGCATCAAAGCTTTTGCTTTCAATGCGCACATAATTTGGTGGGAGAAGTCAATACCATGTTCAGTATCATACAAGTTTTTAATGCCCAGCATTTGTTCCGCTTTAGCAATACCTACTTCAGTAGGAGCAACTTGTTTAGTTTTTTCGTCTACAGTATAATCTTCACCTTCGCTCATAGTGCTTACAACTTGCGCAAGAATTCTGTACAAGTCAGTAGATTTTTCACCAGGACCGGAAATGATAAGCGGAGTACGCGCTTCGTCAATCAAAATACTGTCAACTTCGTCGACGATACAGAAATTCAATTCACGTTGAACCATTTGGTCAACATTTACTACCATATTGTCACGCAAGTAGTCGAAACCAAATTCATTGTTGGTACCGTAAGTAACGTCTGCCATATAAGCAGCACGACGTTCATGGTGATTCATGTCGTGAACAATCAAACCTACGCTCAAGCCCAAAGCTTTGTAGATTCTACCCATGTCTTCGCTGTCACGTTTTGCCAAGTAATCATTTACGGTTACAACGTGAACACCTTTACCGGTCAATGCATTCAAATAAACAGGAAGGGTTGCAACCAAGGTTTTACCTTCACCAGTACGCATTTCAGCAATTTTGCCGCGATGCAATACGATACCGCCAATCATTTGTACGTCGAAATGACGCATACCGGTTACACGACGAGAAGCCTCGCGAACAACTGCAAATGCTTCCGGCAGCAAATCATCTAAAGTTTCACCTTTTTGCAAACGAACTTTAAACTCGCCGGTTTTAGCAGCGAGATTTGCGGAGCTCAAAGACTCCATAGATTTTTCTAAGCTATTAATCTTATCAACAATAACTTTAATTTGTTTTAACTCTTTCTCGTTGGGGTCACCAAAAATTTTCTTCAAAATGCTATCGAGCAAAACTATCACTCCTTGATTTATATTATGCGAGAAAAGACACTACACCTAACTATAAATTATAACAGAAATATTTTTGAAAAGCAAAAAAGCACGGAACAAAGTTCCGTGCTTTTTGTGAAGTTTTAAGTTTTTCAATTAATCGCTATTTTAATTCAGGAGAGAGCAAACCGTACTTGCCATCTTTACGACGATACACAACGTTCACACCGTTTTGTTCGATGTTGAAGAACATAAAGAAATCGTGATTCAAGAGGTTCATTTGCAAAATTGCTTCTTCTACACTCATAGGATTAAGAGCAAATTTTTTGTTCTTAATGATTTCAAATTCGCCGTCTTCTTCAACTGCCGGAGCAGGAGCCGGAGCTTCTGCAAAGTTAGCATATTTTCTCTTCATCAGACGAGTTTTATATTTGTGAATTTGACGTTCGATTTTTTCTACAACCAAATCGATGGAAGAGTACATATCTTTAGTAGATTCTTGAGCTCTCAACAAAATCCCGTTAGCGGGAACAGTAATTTCAGAGATATGGTAGCCGTGCTCAATTTTAAGCACTGCAGTAATGTCACCTACAGCTTTAAATTGTTTGGTGATTTTGGCAATCTTCTTTTCAACATAATCTTTCATTGCCGGAGTTACTTCAACGTTTCTGCCTTTTACATGGATAGTCATAGATCTTACCTCCTTGATTCTTCAAGGTATTAAGGAATGTTACTTCCTTTCTTGTTTTACTAATTCTACGCTTTTAGTATAATTCCTGCAAAACTTTTCAAAATCTATGAAACTTTTATTTTTCAAGCAGCGAAGTGTAACATTTTAACAATCTTAGAGAATTTTGGAAAGGAAGCTTTTGGTGCGTTCTTCTTTTGCGTTAGAAAAGATTTCTTCAGGAGTACCTTCTTCCAAAATATTGCCTTCGTACAAGAAAATAACGCGGTCGCCTACTTCGCGAGCAAAACCCATTTCGTGAGTTACTACAACCATGGTCATACCTTCGTGTGCCAAAGTTTTCATAACGTCAAGAACTTCGTTAATCATTTCCGGGTCAAGCGCGGAGGTCGGTTCGTCAAAGAGCATAACTTTCGGTTTCATACACAGAGCGCGAGCAATAGCAACGCGTTGTTGTTGACCACCGGAAAGTTGTTCAGGATAAGCATTAGCTTTATCAGCCAAACCTACTTTTTCCAAGTACATTTTAGCAGTAGCTTCTGCTTCTGCTTTTTGAATGCCGCGCACTTTCAAGGGAGCAAGCATCAAATTTTCCAACACGGTCATATGCGGGAAAAGGTTGAAGCGTTGGAATACCATGCCTACTTCTTTACGCACATCGTTGATAGAAGCATCATTTTTCAAAAGAACACCGTCAATTGCAACAGTGCCACCGGTAGGTTCTTCCAAGAAGTTCATGCAACGAAGCAAAGTACTTTTACCACAACCGGAAGGACCGATGATAACAAGCACTTCTTGTTCAGTAATGGTTAAGTTTACACCTTTTAAAACGTGCAAGTTGCCAAAGCTTTTTTGCAAGTTTGTAATCTTGATCATTTCTTTTGTCATTTTGTTTCAAACTTCCTTTCAAGCACAGCAACAAGTCTTGCAACCAACAATACCATTACAAGATAAATCAAAGCAACGCACATCCAAATTTCAAAGGATGCATAAGTACGAGCGATAATCAATTGACCGCGACGGGTAAGTTCTTCGAAGCCGATAACAGAAACCAAGGAGGAGTCTTTCAGCATAGCGATAAATTCGTTACCCAAAGGCGGAATAATACGTTTGAATGCTTGGGGCATAATGATATAACGCATGGTTTGCGCCCAAGTCATACCCAAGCTGCGACCTGCTTCCATTTGACCTTGGTCAATGGATTGGATACCAGCACGGAAAATTTCTGCAATGTATGCACCGGAGTTAATGGAGCAAGCAGAAATAGCAGCGAAGAAAGGATCAACGCGGCTACCGGTAATACCGGGCAGAGCAAAGTAAACCAAGAAGATTTGTACCAGAAGCGGGGTGCCACGGATAAAATCAACATAAATATTTGCGAGGTAACGCAAGGGTTTAATATTGCACAAACGAGCAATAGCAACCATGCAACCAATCAAAAGACCGAAGCCTACACTAAGAGCAGTAATTTCCACGGTAATAGCTGCACCAGCTAAAAGTAACGGGAAAGAACTTGCTATCAAATCAAAATTTAAATCCATCTTTTCATCCCTTCTACATTTGGGACACCAAATAGCTTTCTATTTTACTTCAAAACTTCAAATATGGTACGAATTATTTTTTAGATTCACCGAACCAGGTTTTGTAGATTTTGTCGAATTCGCCGTTCTTTTTCAGTTCAGCCAAAGCTTTGTTGATGTCTTGAGCCAATTGAGTGTTCTTTTTATTTACAGCGATACCGTATTCTTCAGCTTCCATAACTTCGCCAACGGTTTTAGCAACTTTAGCACCGCCTTGTGCCAAATAGTAGCCAACTACAGGAGCGTCATTAATTACAGCGTCAGCACCGCCATTTTTCAATTCCATAGATGCTTCACTTTGAGTGTTGAAAGCAACAACTTTAGCACCTTCGATGCTTCTGGATTTTTTCTCACCGGTAGTACCGATTTGGCAAGCAATGCGTTTGCCTTTCAAATCTTCAACGGATTTGATTTCATTATTGTCTTTGTTAACCATAACAATCAAACCAGAAGTATAGTACGGGTCGCAGAAAGTAATAACTTTTTTACGTTCTTCGGTAATGCTCATGCCTGCAATAGCAACGTCAATGTTACCGCTGGTCAGAGCCGGAATGAGAGCATCAAAGCCCATGTTTTGGATTTCTACTTTGTAGCCAGCTTGTTTACCGATTGCACGGATAAGGTCCATGTCAAAACCGGTGAATTCTTTGCTGCCTTCTTTTTGGAATTCAAACGGAGCAAAGGAAGGTTCAGTAGCTACACGCATAACTTTTTCAGTAGCAGCTTTCTTTTCGCCACCGCCGCAGCCAGCCAAGAGCATGCTGCAAGCTGCCAAAATAGCCATCATCATAATTAATAATTTTTTCATAATAAGGTCCCCCTCACATTTTCTTTTTACTAATCTTTTGGAAAAACATCCTGATTAGCTATTGGATAATATTAAAATAAAAACGGAGCACAAGGTTTCTAAACCACACTGTGCTCCGTCAAGAACCGAATATTATTTCTTCACTTCACCAAACCAGGTTTTGTAAATCTTGTCAAATTCGCCGTTCTTTTTCAGCTCAGCCATAGCTTTGTTAATTTCGCCAACCAATTTGTCGTTGCCTTTTTTAACAGCAATACCGTATTGTTCTGCTTCCATAACATCACCAACGGTTTTAGCGGTAGCATTGCCGCCTTGTGCCAAATAGTAACCAACTACCGGGCTATCATTGATTACAGCGTCAACACCTTTGTTTTTCAATTCCATAGCAGCTTCGGTGTTAGTGTTGAATGCAATAACAGTAGCACCTTCTACAGTTCTGGATTTCATTTCGCCAGTGGTACCGATTTGGCAAGCAATACGTTTGCCTTTCAAATCTTCGATGGATTTGATTTCGTTATTGTCTTTGTTAACCATAACAATCAAACCGGAAGTATAGTACGGGTCAGCAAAAGCTACAGCACCTTTGCGTTCTTCGGTAATGCTCATACCAGCAATGGTAACATCAATGTTACCTGCATTCAAAGCAGGAATAAGAGCGTCAAAGCCCATGTTTTGGATTTCTACTTTGTAACCAGCTTGTTTACCGATTGCACGAATCAAGTCCATATCGAAGCCAGTGAATTCACTGCTACCTTCTTTTTGGAATTCAAACGGAGCAAAGGTCGGTTCAGTACCTACACGCAAAACTTTTTCAGCAGCTTTCTTTTCACCGCCGCCACAACCAGCTGCCAACATAGCAACTGCAGCAATGATGGTCATCATAAGAATGAGAAGTTTTTTCATTTTTATAATCTCCTTTCAAATTTTTAAACAAGTTTTCTGCATAAAATGTACATATAATTATATACCCAATTCCGTCAAAGGACAAGCAATTATTATATAATTAAATGTAAATTTCATCGCAATTTTATGCAACCCGGCTGACCTGATCTTCGCCCCCACACTCGCCTGCTGGAGGGTTCGCTCCTAAGCTTCAGCTCCCCACTACTACCCCTCTCGCCAAAAATTATTATGCGTTATACGCTGCGGCAGGTCTTACTTCTAAGCTGCACCGTGCTCATAGCAAATTTTTACGCTACTTACGTGGATCGTTTCGCCTGCAACTGGCATCGACTTTCAACCACAGACCCGGATTGCACTGTCCTATTATATTCTTTCCGAAAATTTTCTGCAACCCTCTATTTCACATTCACACATAAAGTGATATACTACTAAGTACACTAACCGATGATGGGCGGATATATAATGATTGCTTTACCACAATGTCTTGAATTTCCCTATGATGATCGTAGCAGGGAAGTTTGTGACTTTTATTTACAAATCTTAGAAATAAAAAACAATAGCGTTTTCCTGCACAGCAAACAGGTTGCCAATTATTCTGCAAGCATCGCTGCAAAAATTGGCTTACCTCCTGCAGAAGTTGCTTGTATCAAAACTGCAGCCTTGCTCCACGACATAGGCCAACTTTCCGTACCGAACCTGGTACTTTCCAAAGTTCCTTACCTTACTAAACGTGAAGAAGCTGCCTATAAACGCCATTGTTTAGCCGGTGCAGCCATGCTGGAAAACTTTCCAGAATTTGGCAGCATCATCAGCATCATTCGTTCCCATCACGAAAAGTATGACGGCACAGGTTATCCCAAACGCTTAAAAGGTCAAAATATTCCTTTGGGCGCACGTATCATCGCCGTAGCAAATTACTACGACCGTTACATTAACCCCTGTACCCAACATTGGCAAAAAACTCATGCCGAAGCAATCACTGAGCTACAAGATAAAGCTGGCCAAGATTTTGACCCGCATATTGTAAAAGCTTTTATTGAAAGCGTTCTGCCCTTAGCAATCGAAGCTCATAAATAAAACTCTGACTTTCTACAATAAAGTAGCCAGTCAGAGTTTTTTATTTTTCTTATGACCTTGTAAAATTTTAAAGCAACAATTTTATTTGAACTTTGTCAGATAAAACAAAAAGCACTTCAACCGAAGTTGAAGTGCATAATTTCGTGGTGGTCGCTGACGGGATCGAACCGCCGACATTCTGCTTGTAAGGCAGACGCTCTCCCAGCTGAGCTAAGCGACCATTGGTGACCGGTAGGGGAATCGAACCCCTGATACCGCCGTGAAAGGGCGGTGTCTTAACCGCTTGACCAACCGGCCAGAATTTGGCTCCCCGAGTAGGACTCGAACCTACGACATACGGATTAACAGTCCGCCGTTCTACCGACTGAACTATCGGGGAATCTTTCGTGAAGTTTTGTGTTCGCTCAACCTCACAAACGTTATTATACAGATGTGATGTTAGTTTGTCAACACTTTTTCTAAAACTTTTTTAAAAATTTTTCAAGAAAGTTTTTGGCTTATAAAGCCTTCACTTTTACTACGATTTTTTGCACATCGCTAGCCTTGCCATCACGTTGACAATTGGGGCGATGCAACTCCCACGGGAAGAATACTGCGAAGTCACCTGCGCTAAGTTTTACGCAGTTTGCTTCTTGAGGATCAGCATAGAAAAGCACATCGTTTTCTTCGCTCAAATCTTCAGTTACAACATATTTTTCTTCTAAGGGTGCGAACCAAATTTCTTCTTCGCCACGAGAAACGAATTGCACGTCAATATAATCGTTATGTTTTTCACTACGACGTTCAGCTTTCGGTTCAGTTTCGTAAGTGTTTACGCGCGCAAAAACATTGCGACCGTCAATTTCATATTCACCATTTTCAATGTGAGCAAAATCAGTTGCTGCGATATAAGCTAAAGCTTTTTGCAAACCTTCGCCAACATAGGGCAGCACTTTTGCGATGTCACTTTTATTACCAGTAATCATATAAGTCACCTTCTACTTCAAATTTTGGTAATTTTATTTTATCACAACGTAACTCATAATAACAAATTTATTTGCCTCAAGTGAAACAATTAAATTTGTCTCTCACCTCTATCATTTTAAAATAATAACCGTAAAAATACAGTGTGATGCTTTACAAAAGCGAGTATACATAATAAAATGCTTATATCTATGATTAGAATGAAGCAAAATAAATTTGTAAGAGGTATAAAATGAGCTACTTAAACGTTACTAATGTTTCCCACTCTTTTGGCGGTCGCCAAATTCTGGAAGATGTTTCTTTTAAATTATTGCGCGGTGAACACGTTGGCCTCGTTGGTGCTAACGGCGAAGGCAAATCCACCTTCTTAAACATCGTTACCGGTCACTTGCAACCGGACGAAGGTAAAGTAGAATGGCCTGGCAAAGTAAGCGTTGGTTACCTTGACCAACAAAGCACTTTGGAAAAAGGCATGACTATCCGCGAAGTATTGCGTACCGCTTTCCAAGGCATGTACGAAATGGAACAACAAATGCTCGACCTGTACGACAAAATGGGCGACGCAACTCCGGAAGAACTTGATAAAATGATGAACACCGTTGGTGAAATACAATCTGAATTGGAACACAGCGGCTTCTACTCCCTCGACGCTAAAATTGAAGAAGTTGCTAACGGCTTAGGCTTAGGCAGCGTTGGTCTCGACCGTGACGTTGCAGACCTTTCCGGCGGTCAACGCAGTAAAGTTCTTTTGACCAAACTGCTCCTGCAAAACTCCAACATCTTGCTTTTGGACGAACCTACCAACTATCTGGACGTTGAACATATTGAATGGCTCACCAAATTCTTACAAAACTATGAGCACGCATTCATCCTCATCTCCCATGATATTACCTTCCTTAACAATGTAGTAAACGTAATCTACCATTTGGAAAACAGCAACCTTACCCGTTACACTGGCGACTACAACCGCTTCCAAGAAATGTATGCAATCTACAAATCTCAACAAGAAGCTGCTTACGAACGCCAACAACAAGAAGTTGCTAAATTGGAAGACTTCATTGCTCGTAACAAAGCTCGCGTTGCAACTACCAACATGGCGAAAAGCCGTCAACGCAAGTTGGACAAAATGGAAATGATTGAAAAGCCCCGCGAAAAAATTAAACCGACCTTTAGATTTAATGAAGCTCGTACTCCGAGCCGTTTCATCGTTGAAGCTAAAGACTTGGTTTTGGGCTATGACACTCCCCTTACCCGTCCTGTTACCTTCAATTTGGAACGCGGACAAAAAATCGCAATCCGTGGCGTAAACGGCTTGGGTAAAACCACTCTTCTGAAAACCATCCTCGGTCTGATTCCTCCTGTTAGCGGCAAAGTTGAACTGGGCGAATTCTTGCAACCGGGTTACTTTGAACAAGAAGAACGTGAAAAGAACGAAAAAACTGCTTTGGAAGATGTTTGGGACGAATATCCCGGCCTCACCAACTACGAAGTTCGTGCAGCTCTCGCAGGTTGTGGTTTGACCAACGAACACATCACCAGTAAAGTTTTCGTTCTCAGTGGTGGCGAAGCTGCTAAAGTACGTCTTTGCAAGCTGATGCTCAAAGACATCAACTGGCTGGTACTGGACGAACCTACCAACCACTTGGACGTTGACGCTAAAGAAGAATTGCAACGTGCAATCAAAGCTTTCAAAGGCAGTGTACTCCTCGTTTCCCACGAACCTGAATTCTACGAAGGTTGGATTGATAAAGTATGGAACATCGAAGACTGGACTACCAAAATCATCTAATAAATAACAAAGGCATCACCTTTCGGTGATGCCTTATTTTTTATGTCTTATTAGAGTTTTGCTACCCAGAGACCGTGCAGATTGCAGTATTCATAAACTGCCAACGGTTTTTCATCTTCAGTCAGTGCGAAAACTACATTGGGTTTTTCACCGGGGTTCAGCACTTTACGATGACCGCCTTTGTCAGTTTCAAGATATACCCATTGAATCCAGTGTTCATCGAGCATGGGATGATCTACGCTACCAACATTTACTACTACTTTATTACCTTCAACGGTTGCCACAGGAACGTGTTTTTCTTGTGCAGCATCAGTAGTATTGGGAACCAATTCTACCATTTTTTCGCCACAGCACATCATCGGAACACCAGCGTCGTGAAGCAAACCAATCATGTTACCACAATGTTTACATACAAAAAATTTTTTCATAATCTTTCACTCCTTAAGTTTATTATAAAATATCTGAACTTGATGTTTAAATTCTCAACAACTTCTGAAATTATTATAACCGTTCACAGAAATCAATTCAATGACTTCACAAATATTTTACGAAAAAACTTCTACGGAAAATTATTTTTATTTTCGCTTATTGAAAAGCTTAAACAAATCAACTTTTTCTTCAGACATAAACTTATATCCAGGAGCCAGCTCTGCCGCACGATCACGAGCTGCTTCCAAATCATGGAACACATCCCATTTTGCAGAAACAAGTTGCTTGCCATACAAACGCAACAAAAATGCAGGATGATAAGTGGCGATGCAATCAAAGCCTTGACGAGTCTTAAACCATTGTCCACGGTCGCGTGTAATACGCATATCAGGATTACCAAGATAATGCAAGGCAACACCACCTAAAGCCACAACAACTTTAGGCTGGATAATCTCTAATTCCCTATCAAGCCAAAGCTTTCCGCAGAACTCTGCTTCTGCAATGTCAGGAGTACGATTATTTTTAGGGCGACACTTTATCACATTGGTAGTCAGCACTCTATCACGAGTCATCTTCGCTGCCCACAAAGCTTTATCCAACAGTTGTCCGGAAGGGCCAATCAACGGACAACCGTAATCATCTTCCACACCGCCAGGTCCCTCCCCAACAAAAATAATGGGGCTTTCAGGATTGCCAAACCAACCTACAGGACTAATGCAAGTTTGACGGAACTGGCATTGAGCGCAATTATTTAATTCTTCCTCTAAATGCTTTAAATCCACAGCGCATCCTCCTGCAAAATTAATAGTGACACAACATTTTTTGTTGTTGGGTGGTTATGAAAGGCAAATGATTTTCCAGCTCTGCTTTGGCATTAAGCAAGTTTTCACCGGTAGCTTGAATGGTACCTGTCGCACCAACCTTTTTAGCAAAGGTTACGATGCTTACAAGCGATCCATCGGCTTTGAATACACCTTGATTCAAAATAAGATACCAATAGTTTTTATCTTTAGCTTGATTGCCATCAATACCGCATACAACAATATATTCTGCACCAACTTCTTGACTTAAACGAATAATATCCTCATGACGATAGAAAGTATCTTCATTGAGAGCATCATCCATCACCACATAAGAAGGCAACATATTCATATATTCTTCTGCTATTAAACGCTTGATATCAGGAACGTAATGACGCTTTTCCAAACCTGGAGCACCGTGAAGCCACAGGGCAACTAAGGGTTTACCAGAAGTAGTTCTATTATAAGGTAAAGCTTGTACAACGCCAGAAGCAACCGCTTTGTCGAAAGCTTTGTAATATTCACTAACACTGTAGTCTACGTACATAGCAATGTCATGATTATTACTGCTAATCTTCGGAGAGATGTGATATTTTACGTGCTCACCAAATTGTTTGTAACCGCCAAAGAAAGTTTGTAAGCTACCCGGAACAGGGTCAGAAGTATTGGTAACACGCAAAAGCTCAATCTTATCACCGTATTCCAAAGCAAACTCATCGTTACCAACAGCAGGTGCGCCAAAAGTAATAACAGTAAATTTTTCTTTAGGCATTCCCAAATCGATAAGTCTTTCCCCTAAAAGAGTAGCAGCTGCGCCGCCCAGACTATGACCTGTCAAAATCAAATGACTATTTGCAGTTTCAAAAACCTTTTTAAAAACGCCTTTAAACTTACTTTCTCCGTTCACTACGGAAGAACGCAAAACAGAATCTACATAAGTATTGAAGCCTTCGTGAACCGCAGGCTTCTTTTCTTTGGGTGCAGTTTTGGCAATGGCTTCCATTTCTTCCAATGTAGTACCACCATAGGCTGTGTGGGAAGTCTTTAAATTAATTCCCCAGTCCTTCTTATTGGTACTGCCTTTAAAGGTAACAATGTAAAGCTCCATACCACAATCATCACAAACATTGCTAGCGATAGAAAAGTTCGTTTTAACGCCCTCGTCTTCAAAAGTATAAGGAGCAATCTCCCAACCATGACTACGCATAAAACTGAACTCACTGGAATTTTCCGGCAAGTACACGCCTAAACAGGACGCAGCAGAAATAGAAGTAAAGTAGGCAGCACGCAATTGTTCTTTTACAGATTTTTCTGCGGCGAAGGCAGGTAAGCAATATAAGCATAAGCTTAAAAATGTCAGAAGTATTTTTTTCATTGGACTCCTCCGTTCAATAAGTATTCCTGCTCACATTATAGAATACTTTATCTCAAAAGACAAACGAAGGAGTTGAAAACAAAAACCTCCACCCTTTTCAGAGCGGAGGTTTAAATTTTAGATTCCGTATTTAGCTTTCAGTTCAGCAAGGTGAGCTTCCAGTTCAGTGGTGTTTTCGAAACCACAGCAGTATTCCATAACAAGGATTGCTTTGGAAGCGTGTGCTTTGATTGCCGGGAAGAGTTTATCCCAGTCAATGGTACCTTGCCATACAGGCAAATGGTCGTCGCCTTCACCGTCGTTGTCGTGAATATGGAAAGCAAAGAGCTTGTCTCCCAATTTTTCCACAACAGCTGGGATATCCCAACCATTTACATGAGCATGACCGGTATCAATCAAGGACATTGCTTGAGGGAATCGTTCAAAGAGTGCATAGTACTCTTCCAAGGTGAAGAGTACGTTGCCTTTAGTACGCAGGCCTACATTTTCGATAACCAAGGTTACGCCGTAAGCTTTTGCCATATCTAAGAGTTCTGCCAAACGGGAGATTACCAGTTCTTGACCAGCTTCTTTGTCAGCAGGCAAGCATTCGTTGGTGTGTACTACTACGAATTGGGATTTAATCTTTTGTGCGTATTTGAAGGTAGCTTCAAATGCAGGCAGATAGTTCAGATTATCTTTATCTGCCAAATCAACTGCAACACAAGGACCGTGAATGCTAAATTCGCGGTTGCCCCAAGCAGCAGTTTCTTCGTCCCAATAGTAGTTATGACCGAATTCGTAGAAGAATTCGATGCCATATTCAGTGTTCAACGGACGAATGCCAAATTTTCTAAAACCAGGGAAAAGTAAATCACTTACTGCAATTCTCATTTTTTATGCCTCAACATAACCGATGTTTTCTTCGGTTTCAACATCAAACAAGTTTACATTAGTCCATTCAAAGTCAAAGCCAGTAACATCGCGCAAGTCAATGTTTTGGTTGCTGTCTTGGATGAAGAAGTTTTGACCATCAGCCAAAGTCAAGCTAGCAGTTTTAAGGTTACCGGTGTTTTCCATGAAGTCAACGGTACCTTTAACCATCGGTTGAGCAAAGTTAGGTTTAGCTGCTTCCGGACGCAAACCGAAGATAACTTCTTTACGAGTGCCAACAATTTTCAACCATTCAGCAGGAATTTCAACTGCACATTCACCAATCACAATTTTGGTACCTTCAATGCGAGCTTTAACTACGTTCATTGCAGGAGAACCGATGAAGGTTGCAACGAATACATTTGCCGGATGATGATAAATGGTATCCGGAGTATCGATTTGTTGAACTTTACCTTTATTCATAACCGCAATACGGTCAGCAACGGTCATTGCTTCGATTTGGTCATGGGTTACATAAACCATGGTAGGACGGAACATTTCATGAATTTTTACCAATTCAGTACGAGCTTTTTGGCGCAATTGAGCGTCAAGGTTGGAAAGAGGTTCGTCCAAGAAGAAGAACGGAGATTGTTTAACAAGTGCACGGCACAGAGCAACACGTTGTTTTTGACCACCGGAAAGTTCGTGGGTCTTTTTATGTTCTTGACCACGCAAATGGAGGATGTCCAATGCTTCGTAGGTGCGTTTTTCGATTTCTTCTTTAGGAAGTTTTTGCAATACGAGACCAAAGGTGATGTTTTCCCAAACAGTCAAATGCGGGAACAATGCATAGCTTTGGAATACCATTGCAATATTACGTTCTCCGGGAGGAACATCATTAACAACTTTACCATCCATGTAAAGTTCGCCAGCGGAAATATCTTCAAAACCTGCCATCATACGCAGGGTAGTAGTTTTACCGCAACCAGAAGGTCCCAAGAGAATTAAGCGTTCGCCTCTGCGAATTTCTAAGTTTAAGTCTTTAATAACAACGGTTTTACCGTATGCTTTATCTACGTGAGAAAATACAATACTATGTTCCATTAGCCTTTAACCCCCGAGCTCATAAATGTATTGATAATGAATTTTTGGCAGAAGCCATACAGAATCAGCGGCGGCAAACTAGTCAAAGTTGCTACTGCCATTGCAATACCCCATTCACTGCCACCTTCGGCACTGATAAACATTTGCAATGCCAAGGGCAAGGTGTAGGAATCTTTATCTTGCAAAATCAGCAAGGGCCAGAAATATTCGTTCCAAGAGTTAATAAAGAACAAGATGGAGTTAGCCAACAATGCAGGTTTGATCAAAGGCAGAATAACTTTGGTCAAAACTTGACGAGGTTTAGCACCGTCCAAAATAGCAGCTTCGAGAAGCGCTTTAGGTACACAACGCATAGTTTGACGCATCAGGAATACGCCCATACCGTCTACCAAACAAGGAAGTGCAACGCCCCAAGGAGTGTTCAAAAGGCCAAGTTTGGACATCATCAAGTAGTTGGGCATAACCAAAACGGTAATAGGAATAAAGAAGGTCAACAACATACCGTTGAAAAGGCTTTCTTTATATTTGAAATCATAATATACAAATGCAAATGCAGACAAAATACTGGTCAAGGTTTTGGAAACAGTAACAATTGCTGCAATCAGGAAAGTGTTCCAGATATAAGTAAATAAGGGGAAGTTTCCTAATACGGTGGTATAGTTATCAAAAGTGATAGGCCAGGGCAACGGGTTCAAGGTAGATTCAAATACTTGGCTCAAGTCTTTGAAGGAAGTGGAAATCATGAACACGATGGGCCACAAGGTCAAGAAGATAGCTACCATCAGGAAACCATGCCAAATTAATTCGTTTCTTGTCTCAGTTTTCATAATATACTTTCTTCTCCAGATATTTATTCTTCACATAAAGGAATGCCATATAAACGAACATGGTGATTACAGCGTATGCAGCAGCTTTACCGGTTTGGAAGAAGGTAAATGCATATTGGTAAACGATGTAAACCAAGTTAGAAGAACCTTGGTCAGGACCACCGTAGGTAAGCATGTTTACCGGTACCAAAATGTGTTGCAAGCTGAATACTACAGTAATGGTAAATACGTAAATAGCAGTGGAAGAGGTCATCGGCAAAATGATTTTTTTGAAGATTACCCAGTTGGAAGCGTTTTCCAATTTAGCAGCTTCAATCATTTCTTTAGGAACAGCAACCATTGCTGCCAACATAACGATAAGGTTGTAGCCAAAGAACTTCCAACCAACGATGGAGCAAATTGCGAAAATTACCAAATAGTTTTCTTTAAACCATCTGGGAGAAGTAATATCAAACATACTGAGAATGATATTGATAGGACCAGCCAAGGGATTGTAAATCCACAAGAACAAGATACTTGCTACAGCCAAAGACAAGGTTGCAGGCAAGAACAATGCGCTACGATAGAAGTTGCTCCATTTTTTGATAAGATGACCCAAAATATAAGAATAAAGGTAGGGCAGTACAAAGATCAAAATCAACATGAAGCCAACATAGAACACAGTGTTAATCATAATCTTAATCAGCTCAGGGCTGGATAAGATATCAGCGAAGTTTTTGAAGCCCACATATTTCATGGTGGGGCTTACCATATTCCAAGAGAAGAAGCTCAAATAGATATTTTGAATCAGCGGCCAGTAGAAGAATACTAAGAAAAGTATTACGGACGGAATCAAATACCAAAAAGCTTCTTTGACATTTTTACTCATAAATACTCCTTAAACCACACAAATACAAAGTTTTGCAAGGTATCTTAAAAACACATATAAGGGCTGCCTCTAAAGAGACAGCCCTCAGCATGCAATTACAACAATTCGTTAACCTTTTTAGCAGTTTCTTTCAAAGCTTCAGCAGCCGGTTTTTCACCACTCAAGATAACGTCGCGAACGTCGATAAGCATTTGTTCAGCTTGCAAACCATTAGCGCCAGGGAAGGAAGCCCATTTAACAACTTTCGGCATCAAGGACAATGCAACTTGAATGTTTTGATTTTCTTCAGCCATTTTTTTGAAGCCTTTCGGATCTTCAGCAATGCCTTTACGGGGCGGGAGGTAACCAGTACCGGTAGACCATTTAACGAGTGCTTCAGGAGATTGCAAGTATTTAATGAATTCAACAGCAGCTTTTTCTTTAGCAGCATCTTTGGAGAATACCATCAAGAAGTTACCGCCAGCAGCAACACGAACCGGTTTGCCTTCGAATTCAGGGAAGGATGCAACTTTAACGGGGAATTTAGCGGTTTTTTCGAAGTTAGCACGTTTACCGATGGTAGTGCAAACCATACCGAGTTTGCCGGAAAGGTAAGCTTGGAAGCCTTCTTCGTTGGTAGCATGCAAGCCGCTACCGTCTTTAACCATGTCAGCCATCAATTGGAATGCTTCTGCAGCTTCCGGGCTGTCAAAGCCAGCTTTAACTTTGCCGTCAACTTTTTTCAACATAACGCCACCATTGGATTCGATGATAGCTTGTTGTGCCCAGTTATCAGCGTATTCTTGCATGAAGAAGCCCATGTTGCCGGTTTTTTCTTTAATAGTTTTAGCAGCAACTTTTACGTCAGCCCAAGTTTTCGGAGCTTCGGTCAAGCCAGCAGCTTTGAAGATTTCGGGGTTGTAGTACAATACGGGAACGGAGAGGGAGTACGGCAAGCCAACTTGTTTGCCATCTTCAGTTTGAGCCAATTCCAATACGTTGGGCAAGAAGTTATCTTGCAAGAATTTGGGGTCGCCAGCTTTAGCGAAAGCGTCATTCAAGTTTACGGATTGGAAGTTTTCAGCAGCATAGTTCAGGTAGGAGTAACCCATTTGAACTACGTCCGGGTTTTTACCGGAAGCGATAGCTGCTTGCAAGTTTTGGGTCAAACCTTTGTACATATCGGGGTTGTATTTTTCAACAACTTCGATGCCAGGGTTTTTAGCGTTAAAGTCTTTTACCAATTCTTTAACGGTAGCACCGCCGAAGCTTTCAGCAGCAACGTGCCAGTATTCGATTTGTACTTTTTTGCCAGCGTCAGCTTTCTTTTTGTCGCCGCCACCGCAACCAACAATTGCACCGGTAGCCAACAAAGAAATCATTGCAGCTGCCATAACTTTTTTCAAATTCATGAGTTATTCCTCCTTGTTTTAAAACAAATAATAATTTCGTAAAAAATAAGCTACCCTTATTTTAATGGGACAACGGGAGCCCTGTCAAGAAAAAGCGTCAATTCTGTAACAATTTTATGAAAAACATTGCAAAAACAAAAGGGACTTGTAAATCCACCCGCGGTCATTTTTTGTCCCATAAAGTTTTTCAACAACACTTTTCTAGAAATGATATAATATTTTTGATTTGGAAATAGCTCTTAAATTTGGAGGACTTGCTTATGAAAAAAATCTTAATGCTTGGAACTGGCGGAACTATTGCCAGTGTTCCTTCTGAAGACGGACTTGTGCCTGCTCTCGACGGCAAGACCATGGTGGCACTGGTTCCTGAACTTGAAGGCCTGTGCCACATAGATTACAAGCAGCTCTTAAATCTTGACAGCAGTAATATTGCCCCTACACACTGGAAAATTATCGCTAATGCTCTTGCAAATAACTACGATGCTTATGATGGCTTTGTAATCACCCATGGTACTGATACCATGGCATATTCTGCAGCAGCTTTAAGCCAAATGGTAAGTGGTTGCAAAAAGCCTGTTGTCTTTACCGGCGCACAACTTCCCATCGGGGCAGAAGGCACTGACGCCAAAAACAATGTTTACCACGCATACTTAACAGCAACCAGTGACGTTCAAGGTGTTAGTCTTGCTTTTGGTAAATTTGTCATCAACGGTTTGTGTGCTAAAAAAATGTGCAGTGAAAATTTCGACGGGTTCCACAGCATTAACCGCAAACCTATGGCAACTATCGATAACCATAACTTCAATTGGAACTCTTATGTTGGTGCTGGCACTGAAGGTGAAACTTTCTCCGTTAATACTAAGTTAGAAGAAAAAGTTGCGGTAGTAAAACTCACTCCCGGACTCTCCCCTGATATTTTAGACTTCTATCTTGAACGCGGGTACAAAGGTGTAATTTTAGAAAGCTTCGGCGCGGGCGGAGTACCTAACGACGAAAACAACTGGTTGCCTGCCGTTGAAAATCTTATAAAAAATGGCGTGCGCGTAGTTTGTGCAACCCAATGCACCTATGATGGTGTAAATCTTTCTGTTTATCCCATTGGCACCCTTGCTAAAAAACTCGGTGCTGAATCCGCAGGAACACTTACAATTGAAGCAAGCCTTTCCAAATTAATGATAGAATTAGCAAAATAAAATACAACATAAACAAAAATAAAGTGTCTGCACTAGCAGACACTTTATTTTTTATAACTCTTTATTAACTTCTTCTAACACTTTTTTTACAGTACCCGCTTCCACCTCTGCAAACGGAACTAACGCCAACGGAGCATTCTCTTTTTCCCCTATAGCCTTTGCCATCCACACCACATCAAGCCATCTGTCGTGCTTAAAGCCTGCTTTAGGGAAAGTGCCAATAAATTCATAACCCATGGAGCGATGCATTTCGATACTGTGCACATTGTCACCTGTGATGCAAGAATAAAGATTCTTAATATTTTGCAGTGCTAACAATTTTTCCAATGCATCATACAAAACTACACCTAATCCTTTGCCCTGCACTTTAGGAGCGAGATAAATGGTTACTTCCACATCCCAGCTATATGCAACACGCTCCAAGTAGCGATGCGCGTAGGCATAACCTACGATTTCACCGTCCTCTTCCAAAACGATGTAAGGATATTCCGCAGAAATGCCTGCTATTCTTTGTGCGAACTCTTCTACAGAAGGCACAACATATTCAAAAGAAATGCAGGTATCAGTAATGAACGGTGCATAAACTTTTAAGATTTGTTCCGCATCGCTTAACTGCACTTGTCTAATTTTATAATTCATCATAATCCCCTCATTCTTAAATTGCTTACTGCACTTTTTCAACATTTACTTCAAACATTCTACGCCAAGGCAGAGTGAATTTATAATCGTCCACTACTCCCCCAAGCATAGGCTTTGCAACAGAACGCATAGAATTCGTAATACTTTCTTCAACAACGGTGAGCTGCTCGTCAGCAAAACCGCTATTCTTCCAACGCTTAGGCCATATCAAATTACGATACACATCCATACGCACGTTGGATTGATAAGCCCAATCGTCCAAATAGCGTACAGCTAAAAGTTCTCGCCTGCTTTCTTCAGTAAAGTGCTTACTCAACAAACCTTGAGCAAGTGCGTAACCAATGGTGTTACCAGCAGTGTTCCAACCGCCGTAAGCAGCAAGTTTATACTCTAAACCATTGGCAAACATATTACTTACCAAAGAGTTATCCGCACCATTACCATACTTCACGTCCGCAACAGCAACAGCTTTACCATTATTGATTACAGCTTCAACAAGTTTGGTAAATTTTTCTACTTCAGGCTCAACAAGGTAATTATTTTCTAAAGAGCTTGCTTCTAAAGTCACACCATCTTTTGGCGTATTAATGGCAAGCACTAAATCTGCACGCTTATGTCTCCAAATGGGTACACCACCTGCTGCGTAAATATGCTGTCTTGCACTTTGGGCTACCGTATTATCCTCATAAGCAGGGACTGTCGCACCGCCTTTACCAGGAGCATACACCACTTGTACCAAAGGAATTTCATATTGTAATTTAGTAGATGCGCGATTTAAAAGAAGCAAACCTAATTGGTCAGCACCTGCAAAAAAGCGAATACGGTCTTTTGGCAGTTCATTTACTAGAATCTCTAAATCTCTCGCTTCTCGATGAGCCTGGCTAAATTCCGCAGTATCGTCCCTACCAACAAGTAGATAATCAAAATCGCCACTTTCCACACCGTGCAGAAGCAATTCCGTAGCTTTAATATTGTTTTCTCTACGAGTGTACATATCCGCTAAAATTTCCTGGGGAATATTTTGGCGCAACTTTTTCAGCTCACGCATTTCCCGACTACCAATTTCTCTAGCTTCTCGTTTATCTTCCAACTCACCTAAGCGAAAGATTTTGCTTCCCCACTCTTTATAATAAGCAGGTTCTACAGGAGCAGAACTCATCTTAGGAGAACGCATAATAGTCGTAAATACATAGACTAGTTGATTTCGGAAATCTTTCTTCAATTCCACAAGTCTATCCGCACGAGCACGCAATACATCTAACGGAATAAAATGCGTACGCGAATCTACAAGTCCACCGTAAATGAGTGCGTCAGAAGAAACCACCATAGCTAAAGATTCATCAGCATTATCCATCAACCAAGCATAGAGGGCATCTGGGTTACCTCCTTTTTCTGCACCGGCAATGTATCCCAAAGGAGGAGTCTTTACTTCCCAACCTGCTGCTTCCATAGTTTTCACAGCGTAGGACAAACAAACAGGTCTATCATCCAAAGGCACATACAAAAGAGTTCCTTTAGGTGCTGCCAAAACTACTTGGCTACAAATTAACATTATTACAAATAAAATTGCTCGTAAAGTTTTCATAACATCAACTCTTTTCCAATTGAGCAAATTCTTTTTAAACAAGAAAAGCTCTAACTGTAGAATTCTACAATTAGAGCTTTTTATCCTGCAAATTTTAGCTATGTTGGAAACGACCCAAGAATTCCTTGGTTCTGGGGTTCTTCGGATTTTTAAACAATACTTCCGGAGCATCGTCTTCAGCAATAACGCCTTGGTCGATAAAGATTACACGGTTAGAAACGTCACGAGCAAAAGCCATTTCGTGAGTTACGATAACCATAGTAAAACCGGATTCAGCCAAGTCGCGAATAACACGCAATACTTCGCCTACCATTTCCGGGTCAAGTGCAGAAGTAGGTTCATCCATTAAAAGAACTTCCGGTTCCAATGCCAAAGCACGAGCAATGGCAACACGTTGTTTTTGACCACCAGAAAGTTGGTGGGGTTTAGCATTAACATAACTGTCCATGCCAACGTGTTTCAAATATTTAAGAGCAGTTTCTTTTGCTTCTTCCTTAGATTTACCTAAAACTTTAATTTGGCCAACAGTGCAGTTTTCCAAAACAGTCATATTGTTGAACAAGTTAAAGGATTGGAACACCATACCAACTTTGGTACGGAATTGAGTGAGCTTTTTGAAATGCTTCATTACAGATTCGCCACGATAGCAGATATCGCCACCAGTGGGATGTTCCAAATAGTTTACGCAACGAATGAGGGTAGATTTACCGCTACCGGAAGGGCCAATAACGCAAACTACATCGCCACGATAAATATCAAAGCTAATACCTTTTAAAATTTCACGTTCGCCGAATGCCTTTTTCAGATCATGGACGGACACTAAAAGTTCTCTATCTTCAGCCATTAGTCAAAACGTCCTTTCTGTTTCTTAGTGGGCAGGGGCACGTGACCACAGGGGTCAGCCATAGGATCATAGTTAACCAATTGATAGTCTTTGGGACCATCCATTTTGCTTTCAACCCAACGGAGCAATCTGGACGCAGTAAAGGTCATAATGAAGTAGATTACGCAAGTCAGGAAGAAGATTTCGAAGTATTTGTAGTAAACACCCGCAGCAGATTTGGACGCAAAGTACAATTCAGTCACGGAAATTACGTTCAATACGGAAGTATCTTTAATATTGATGATAAGGTTGTTACCTAATTGAGGCATTACGTTACGCAATGCTTGGGGCAGAATTACGTTGTACATAATTTGGAAGTGGTCCATACCGATAGCGATAGCTGCTTCCTTTTGACCAGGGTCAACAGATTCAATACCACCACGAACAGTTTCTGCCATATATGCACCAGTGTTGATGGATACAACGAAGAAACCTGCAAACATAGGAGACATATCAATATTAAATACGCTCATTGCACCATAGTAAACAACCATGGCTTGTACAATCATCGGAGTACCACGGAAAATTTCAACATAAGCGTCAAGCAAACGTTGCAATGCTTTGATAGCAGCTTTTTTAGCAGCACTATCGTTATCTTCCATGGGGATAGTTTGAATAATACCTACTACTAAACCAATAAGGCAACCAAGAATGGTACCTACAACTGCAAGCAGTAAGGTTACGCCGGCACCTGTCAGTAAAACAGAACCATATTCTTCCATTAAGAAGAATACCCAGCCAAAGAATGTTGTTGGCATCTTAAATGCTCCTTACTTTTAGTTACTTAATTATAATAGGAAAAAAGGGCGGCTGATTGCCGCCCTAATTGACGTTAAATTATTGAGCCAAAGGTTGTTTTTTGATAGCTTCTGCCATGATTTTGTCATGGTCAGCTTTAGTCATGCCGCCGAGAACTTTGTTCATAGCGTCAACCAATTCTTTGTTACCTTTTTTAACTGCGATACCGATTTCAACATCTTCCGGAGAAGTTTGGAAACCTTTACCTTCAGCGAAGGTGAGCATGGTCAATTCGGGGTTAGCGAATTCAGCTGCTCTTGCAGTCGGGATATCGGTTACGATGAGGTTAGCTTTGCCAGATTTCAAAGCAACGATCATACCAGGAACGTTGTCGATAGCAGGCAATTTTTTAACTTCGGGAACTTGGTCGATTTGGTCGTACCAAATAGTGTTGATTTGAGAAGTAGCAGTAGCACCTTTCAATTCAGCAACAGATTTAGCTTCTGCTTGCGGAGTGCCTTTTTTAACGAGAGCAACTACGTCAGCATAGTAGTACGGCAAAGTGAAATCAACGGTTTCTTTACGTTTAGCAGTGATGGACATACCAGCGATAGCAGCATCGATTTTACCGGATACTACTGCAGGAGGAAGACCATCCCATTCAATTTTGTGTACTTCAAGTTTAGCGCCCATGGAATCAGCCAATTTTTTAGCGATCATT
>CALCHC010000019.1 GCA_937901335.1 uncultured Phascolarctobacterium sp.
TTTTGTATATCTGGCAAGATATCTTCACCATAAAAGAAGAACTTTATAAATGAAAGGGTGTCTGTCATAATTTGAGCCCGTCGCTATGTCAATTTTGAGGCTAGCGCTATACCGTTTTGGGGTTTCGCTATGTCATAATTTGAGCCCAGTGCTATACCATTTTGGGGTCAAGCATTATAAAGATTAATGGTCAAGAGAAGATTAGCAGTTGGCTAATCAATCTCTTGACCATTTTCGTATCTAAAACTTGAATGTATCGCTGGGATTAAGGCAGTAGAGAATTCTATTACGAGTCCTCTTGAAGTTCTTAAATCCGTTAGCGTTGTATATGAGCTTGGCAACAAGCCGGTTTTTGGATTCCATAAAACTGTTGTTAATTCTCTTATCTTCTATTACGTTAAAAGAGTTTATTATTTCTTCCCTCCAGTTTACTAGCAACAGATGAAATTCTTCGTATTCACTAATACCACAATTGCCAAATATAGAAATAGCTTCATCAATTCTTACTGGAGCTGTTTGTAACGTAGCCTGCTTGTTTAAGTCTATGTAATATTCCTTTAGTTCAAATGCAACCTTTAGGGCAGGGAAATTTTCAAATAAGAAATCTCTTATTCCTCGGTAATTTATATACTGACCAAGTTTTTTGTTGTATCTAGGTTCGTTGTCTAAAAAGTCTTGGTATTTATGGTCAAATGCTCTACGGAATTTAATTAGGAGATACTTCAAGGTAGGATTTTCTGTGGAATTTTGGCATCTTATCCTTACCTTACGAAAGTCGTCCGTAAGGTGTTTCAACACATGAAAACTGTCAGCACAGACTTTTGCCTTAGGAAAGAATATCCTGGCAATGTCCCTGAAGTTCTCATACATATCTATGGAAATAAATTTAACATTGTCTAGTTCACTCTTGTTAGTTGTAAAGTTAAAAGTATTATGTTTGAGCATAGAAAAGTATTGTATTAGATAAGCTTTCTTTCTGTCAGGTAACACGTCTACCATCTCGCCAGTTTCAAAGTTCATAAGTAAGCAACAGTATTTAGCGTTGTGATCCGAGGAAGGGAAGTAGTGTTCGTCTATTGAAAGTATGGTGGGTAGCTTTTTCCTTGGAATCTCGACGTGCTTGTCGAATATACGCAGCACTTTATTTGTGGAAGTATTGTATCTTTGAGCTACAGAGGTATAAGTCTCTTCAGGATGTTTGAGATCTTTTAGAATATTTATTTTTGTTTCATAGGTAAGCTTTTCTCTTGAAGCAGAAAAGCGATTATTTTCGTTAAAGGAACAGCTGCAATTTTTGCAAAGATATCTGCGTTGCTCATAGATAATGTAGCAGAAGCGATTAGCGAAAGTAGAATGGGTAAGTTTTCTGTCATAATAAGCTTTTACTTTCACGCTACCGTTACAAAAAGGACAGAGAACAGATTTCTTAGATAGTCTAATCCTAATAAAAACAGAACCATCTGAGCCAGTCGAAGTAGAAATCTTGGATAGGTCAGATGGTTTAATATTAAGGAAATCTGTGATAAACTTTTCGTAAGACATAAGGTCTTCCTCCTTGTTGATAGAGATTAGGGTTAACTCTATTTTAACGAGGAGGTTTTTGTATTTACAGGTAATTTTAGTGGGCTCAAAAAATGACATAGCTATGGGCTCATAAATGTGAAAGGTACCGCCCCAAGAAATGACAAAGCGAAACCCCAAAACGGTATAGCGGAAACGGGCTCAAATTATGACATAGGGGCGGGCACAGCCCAAAAGATGACATATAGTTAAAACTAAAGCTCCCTCTTTCGAGGGAGCTTCTTTCATTTTCAGATGAAGTTCTATTTGTTTATTCTTATTTGAAGAAGATTGCTTTGTAACCCATTGCGAAGATGTAGAGTACGATCAAGGGAAGTACATAAGTTACATAGCCACGAATCCATTTCGGGAATTTGATACCGTTACCGGAGTCAGCTTCTTTCATGAAGTTATCCCAACCCCAACCATAACGGCTGGTGCAGAATGCCAAGTAAACCAAGCTGCCCAAGGGGAGAAGGTTGTTACTTACGAGGAAGTCTTCAAGGTCAAGTACGCAGGTACCTTTACCCATCGGTTGGAAGTCGCTCCAAACGTTGAAACCTAATACGCAAGGCATGGACAACAAGATGATTGCGAAGGAGCAAATTTTGATGGTTTTTTCACGAGACCATTCGGTAAGTTCGCTAACCATACAAACGATGTTTTCGAATACTGCGATTACAGTAGAGAGTGCTGCGAAGAGCATGAACAAGAAGAACAAGGTGCCCCAGAAGTGACCGCCAGCCATGGAATTGAATACGTTAGGCAGAGTTACGAAGAGCAAACCAGGACCGCCGCCAGGATTTACGCCGAAGCTCATGCAAGCCGGGAAGATAATCAAGCCGGAGGTGATTGCTACGAAAGTATCCAATGCCATAATCCACATGGATTCGCCAGTCAAGGATTGTTCTTTCTTAATGTAAGAACCAAAGATTGCCATGGAGCCGATACCCAAGGACAGGGTGAAGAAGGATTGGCCCATTGCAGCGAAGATTGCTTCTTGATTAATTTTGCTGAAGTCAGGCAGCAGGTAGAATTTCAAACCTTCTGCACTGTTAGGAAGCATAATGGAGTTAGCTGCCAAAACTACAATCAAAACCAAAAGGCAAGTCATCATATGTTTGGTAATACGTTCAACACCTTTTTGTACGCCCAAGTAGCAAACGCCCATACCAGTTGCAGTCATGAGAATCATGTTGAAAGTCATTGCAACGGGGTCACCGAGGAGTGCGCCGAACACGCCACCGATAGCGTTAGCATCAAGGCCCATCAAGTCACCTACAGCCATTTTGTACAGGTAGTAGGACATCCAACCGGAAACGGTGGTGTAGAACATCATCAGTACTACGTTGCCAGTGATTGCTGCGTATTTGAACAAATGCCATTTGGTTCCTTTAGGTTCCAAAATGTCAAAGGATTTTGCAGCACTGCGTTGGCTGGCACGACCAACGGAGAATTCTGCTACCATGATGGGCAAACCCAAAATGAGCAGGAAGATTAAGTACATAAGTACGAAGGAAGCGCCACCATATTGACCGGTAATGTAAGGGAAACGCCAAACGTTACCTAAGCCGATTGCGCAACCAGCAGAGATCAGGATGAACCCCAATCTAGACGAGAAAGTCTCTCTTTCCAAAATAAACATCCTTTCTTTAGTGAAGAATACTTCATCTTATTTTAGTATTCTATCATTATATATTATTTGTTAAGTCTTTGCAAACAAATAATAATTTACAGGGTGTTATTTTTTCAAGAGAGACTTTTGTTTTTAAATGTTAGGCTTTATTAAACTTTTTGAACCAAAGCTGCTGCCATTTCTCTAAGAGTCGGTTTTACGATTTTACCAGTGCCGTTTTTGGGCATTTTTTCGATAAAGAAGTAATGGCGAGGAACTTTGTAGAGAGCCAAGTGTTCGAGCAAGTATTTACGCATTGCTTTTTTGTCGCCTTCCATGCCTTCTTTCAATACGATGAAAGCACATACTGCTTGGCCGCGGAGACTGTCTTCTACGCCAACTACTGCACATTCCAGAACTTCCGGAAGAGTGTAGATAACTTCTTCTACTTCACGGGGATATACGTTTTCGCCGCCAAGGATAATCATATCTTTGGAACGGTCTACGATGAAGATGTAGCCTTCGTCGTCCATGTATGCCAAGTCGCCGGTGTGGAGCCAGTTGTTACGCAGGGTTTCTGCGGAAGCTTCCGGTTGGTTCAAGTAACCGAGCATTACGTTGTAACCTTGTACGCACAATTCGCCAACAGTGCCGTTGGGAAGTTTGGTATCGTTTTCGTCGTGGATTTCTACTTTAACGTAGGGCAGTGCCAAGCCGATGGAACCAACTTTAATTTTGTCGCCAGGGTTTACTGCGCAAACGGGAGCTGCTTCAGAAAGACCGTAGCCTTCTTGGGGGTATTTGCCAAATTTTTCTTTGAAAGCTTTGGACAAATGAGCCGGAAGCGGAGCGCCACCACTTACGAACCAGCGCAAGGAAGCCAAGTGTTCAGGTTCTGCAGCACGCAGGAACATTTGAGCAAAAGTGGGGATACCACAGAATTGGTCAACTTTATGAGTAACAATCAAGCGCAGGATGTCTGCAACGTTGTAGTTATCTTGGATAACGATTGCGCCACCTTTGAGCATGGGGCCTGCAACGCATACAGTCCAGCCGAAGCAATGATGCATGGGCAGTACGCAGAAAGCTTTATCTTTCGGTTCCATGGAGATTGCATTGGTGAAGCTGTGGATATTTGCAATGATGTTTTTGTGAGAGAGCATTGCACCTTTGGGGTTACCGGTGGTGCCGCTGGTGTAAATGATGGAGCAGCATTCGTCTTCGTGCATTTTTACAGGAGCAGGTGCTGCTTCCGGAGCTGCAGCGATTTCTGCGAAGGTGATTTGTTCAACAGGATCACAACCGCGTTTTTCCAAAGCTGCTTCCATATCCATAACTTCTTGAACGAACATCATTTTAACGCTTGCGTCTTTAATGATGAAGGAAGTTTCAGTGGGGGAGAGCATAAAGTTGATGGGTACTACTACACCACCAGCTTTAACGATTGCGTGGTAAGCTGCTACGAATTCAGGGCAGTTTTTGCTGAACAAGCCAACTCTTTCGCCTTTTTGCAAACCTTTGGCTTGTAAATAAGCAGCCCAGTTATCAATGGTTTGGCGCAATTCGCCAAAAGTAATTACTTTATCTTTGAAAATAAGTGCTGACCAGTCAGCAGGATGAGCTTCAATAGATTCGAAAAATAACATGGATTTTCCTCCCATTCTTGCAAGAGTAATAACAGTCTCCAAAATACTCTTGCGTAAATTCCATAGCTTAATTATACTAAAATTGAAGGTATTAGGACAATAGCAAATTAAATTTTTATAATAGATAGGAGACTTTTTTTATGAAACTTATTTCTTGGAACGTGAATGGTTTGCGTGCTTGCATGAATAAAGGCTTTGAAGATTTCCTGCGTGCGTCTGGGGCAGATGCGTTTTGCCTGCAAGAAACTAAGATGCAAAGGGAACAAGCAGATTTTGTTTTCGATGGTTATGAAGAATATTGGAACAGTGCTGAGAAAAAAGGTTATTCCGGCACTGCCATCTTTAGTAAGAATGCTCCCTTAAATGTAACTTATGGTATTGGCATTGAAGAACATGACAAGGAAGGCAGAGTAATTACTGCTGAATATGAAAACTTCTACCTAGTTACCGTGTACACTCCTAATTCTCAAAGGGAGCTTGCTCGCCTTGACTACCGTATGGTGTGGGAAGATGTGTTCCGTACTTATCTCTTAGAGCTTGATAAAAAGAAACCTGTCATCGTATGCGGTGACCTGAACGTGGCTGCGGAAGAGATTGACTTGAAGAACCCCAAGACCAATCGTAAGAACGCAGGCTTTACTGACGAAGAACGTGCTAAATTTAGAGAACTGAAAGCTGCAGGCTTTGTTGATACTTTCAGACATTTACATCCTGAAGAAGTTAAATACAGCTGGTGGAGCTATATGTTCAAAGCTCGCGAGAAGAACGCAGGTTGGCGTATTGACTACTTTGTAGTAAGCGAAAGAATTGCGGACAAGGTACAAGCTGCAGAAATTCACACTGAAATTTTAGGCAGTGACCATTGCCCTGTAAGCATTGAGATTGATTTGTAATAGTGGTGGTTTAAATGGATTTTAAAATTCAAGCACCTTTTGCTCCGGCAGGGGATCAACCCCAAGCCATTGAGCAGTTGGCGCAAGGAATAGAAAAAGGTCTTAGAACTCAAGTTCTTTTGGGTGCGACTGGTACTGGTAAAACTTATACCATTGCCCAGGTAATTAACAAGGTACGTAAACCTACTCTTGTTATTGCTCATAATAAGACTTTGGCGGCGCAGCTTGCCAGCGAGTTGAAAGCCTTTTTCCCTGAAAACGCAGTGGAATATTTTGTTTCCTATTATGATTATTACCAACCGGAAGCATATATTCCTCAATCTGACACTTATATTGAAAAAGACGCGTCCATTAATGATGAGATTGATAAACTGCGCCATAGTGCGACCAGTGCTCTTTTCGAAAGACGCGATGTAATCATTGTTGCCAGTGTGTCCTGTATTTACGGCTTGGGTGCACCGCAGGATTACTACGATATGGTGCTTTCCCTGCGTTTGGGCCAAATTGTAGATAGGCAAAAGATTTTACATAAATTAGTAGAGATTCAATATGACCGCAATGACATTGACTTTAAACGCGGTACCTTTAGGGTACGTGGTGATGTTATTGAGGTTATTCCTGCTGCTTATGGAGAGAAAGCAGTACGCATTGAACTTTTTGATGACGAAGTTGACCGCATTATGGAGTTTGACGTACTGACTGGCGAAATTCTTGCCCAACGTAATCACGTGGCAATCTTCCCTGCTTCTCACTATGTAACCAGTCGTGAAAATTTAGAGCGTGCCATGGAAGACATCAAGGTTGAACTGGCAGACCGTTTGGAATTTTTGAACGAGCGTGGCAAACTTTTAGAAGCACAACGCTTGGAGCAACGCACCAATTATGATTTGGAAATGATGAACGAAATGGGCTACTGTTCCGGCATCGAAAACTATTCCCGCCATTTGGCAGGACGCAAAGCAGGAGAAGCTCCTTTTACCTTGGTAAATTACTTCCCGAAAGATTTTCTGCTGGTTATTGACGAATCCCACGTAACTTTACCGCAGATTCGTGCCATGTACGCAGGGGATAGAAGTCGTAAGGAAATGCTGGTAGAGCATGGCTTCCGTTTGCCCTCTGCCTTTGATAACCGACCCCTTACTTTTGACGAGTTCCAAGAGCAAGTGAACCAAGTGGTTTATGTTTCTGCAACTCCTGCAAAATATGAGATGGAAGAAACTGAGCAAACCGTTGAGCAAATTATTCGTCCTACAGGTTTGTTAGACCCGCAAATTGAAATTCGTCCCATCAAAGGACAGATTGACGATTTGCTTGGAGAAATTAATAAAGTTGCTGCTAAAGGCGAGCGTATTCTTGTTACTACTCTTACCAAACGCATGGCAGAAGATTTGACAGAATACTTGAAGCAGGCAGGCGTACGTGTCCGTTACCTGCATTCTGAAATTGCTACCATTGAGCGTGCAGAAATTATCGACGCACTTCGTGGCGGTAAGTTTGATGTTTTAGTTGGCATTAACCTTTTGCGTGAAGGTTTGGACTTGCCGGAAGTTTCCTTGATTGCAATTTTGGATGCTGATAAAGAAGGCTTCTTGCGTAGTGATACTGCCATGATTCAAACCATAGGACGGGCGGCGCGTAACGAACACGGTCGTGTAATTATGTATGCTGATCGCATTACTGACAGTATGCAACGGGCTATTGACGAAACTAATCGCCGTCGTGAAAAGCAAGAAGCATATAATAAGGAGCATAATATTACTCCTAAAACTGTTTATAAAGAGCAACGCCAACTTATTAAGTTGACTAAGGTTGCAGAAGAAAGTGAAGCTGCCGATTACGCAGAAAAAGCTCTGAAAAAGAAATCTACCAAGGAACTTAACAGTATGGCTAAGGAATTGGAACGTCGCATGCAAGAAGCGGCAAAAGCTTTGGATTTCGAACTGGCAGCGGAACTTCGTGACAGGCTTATTCTTGTTAAAGGTAAGCTTGGTCAAAAACTTGTGCCTAAGAAGAAAAAGTAGGTTATTATGCAAGATAAATTGATTGTAAAAGGTGCGAGACAGCACAATTTGAAAAATATAACGGTGGAAATTCCTCGTGATAAGCTTGTTGTTATTACTGGTTTAAGTGGTAGCGGTAAGTCTTCCTTGGCTTTCGATACCATATATGCGGAAGGGCAACGTCGCTACGTGGAGTCCCTTTCCGCTTACGCACGCCAATTTTTAGGGCAAATGGATAAGCCTGAAGTAGATTATATTGAAGGTTTAAGCCCTGCAATTTCCATTGACCAAAAGACTACCAGTCGTAACCCGCGTTCCACCGTTGGTACGGTTACTGAAATTTACGATTACCTGCGCTTGCTTTTTGCTCGCGTGGGTGAACCTCATTGTCCCTGCTGTGGTGAGCTAATTGAACAACAAACTGTTCAACAAATTGTAGATAGAGTGCTGGAAATGGAACAAGGCACTAAATTTATGATTATGGCTCCCATTGTGCGCGGTCGCAAGGGTGAACACGTAAAAGTTCTTGATGATATGCGTCGTCAAGGCTATGTGCGTATGTACGTTGATGACGAAGTGCGTACCTTAGATGAAGAAATTAAATTAGAAAAAAATAAAAAGCACAGCCTTTCTGTGGTTATCGACCGTTTGGCAGTGCGAGAAGGAATTCAGCAACGTTTGTCCGATTCTGTGGAGACTGCTTTGAAATTGGCAGATGGCTTTGTGGAAGTGGCAACCTTGGGTGATAATGCAGAAGTGCAGCTTTTCAGCGAGCATTTTGCCTGCAATGATTGTGGCATTAGCTTGCCTGCCATTGAACCTCGTTTGTTCTCCTTCAATAATCCGTACGGTGCTTGTCCTGTTTGTACCGGTTTAGGTATGAATATGGAATTTGACAAGGCGCTGATTATTCCTGATGGTAGTAAAACTTTTATGGATGGTGTTATTGCTTCCTTTAGCAATAATATGAATTCCTATCGTATGAAGCAACTAGGTGCGGTGCTTAGTGCCTATGGCTATGACTTTGATAGCACTTGGGACAGCTTACCTAAAGAAGTCCAAAAACTTTTATGGGAAGGCACCGGTGAGCAAAAATATAGCTTCTGGTACGAAAATTTACAAGGTGAAGTGCGTTTGCACGAGACTACCTTTGACGGCATTCTTCCTATTATGAAGAAGCGTTACCGCGAAGCCTTTAGCGACAGCATGCGTCAAGATTTGGAAGAATTTATGACTAGCACTCCTTGTCCTGAGTGTCACGGTTCTCGTTTGAAACCGGAAGTGCTTTCCATTTTAGTTGGTAGTAAAAATATTTGTCAGGTTACTAATTTGACTGTGCGTGATTGTATGAAGTTCTTTGAAGAATTGCAGCTTACTAATCGTCAACAAACCATTGCTCACCAAGTTTTGAAAGAAATTATGGCGCGCTTAAAGTTCCTCAACGATGTAGGCTTGGATTATTTAACTTTGGATAGAAGTGCAGGTACTCTCTCAGGCGGCGAAGCACAACGCATTCGTCTTGCTACCCAAATTGGTAGCGGTTTGACTGGCGTGCTCTACATTTTGGATGAACCTTCCATCGGTTTGCACCAACGCGATAATAGCAAGCTTTTAGAAACTTTGAAGCATTTGCGTGATTTAGGTAATACTCTTATCGTTGTTGAACACGATGAGGAAACCATGTACGCTGCTGATGAAATTGTAGATATTGGCCCTGGTGCTGGTGAACACGGCGGTAACGTTGTTGCTCAAGGCACTGCGGAAGAAATTAAATTGGTGGATGCTTCTGTAACAGGTCAGTATTTGAGTGGCAAGAAGTTTATTCCTGTTCCGAAAAAACGTCGCGAAACAGATGGACGCTTTATCTCCATCAAAGGCGCACGTGCCAACAATTTGAAGAATATTAATGTAGATATTCCTTTAGGCGTGTTTACCGTTATCACCGGCGTAAGTGGTAGTGGTAAATCTACCTTGATTAACGATATTTTATATAATGCTTTGGCAGCGAAGCTGCATGGTGCACGCTTGCGTCCTGCAGAACACGACAGCATTGAAGGTTTGGAGCATACTGATAAAGTTATTAACATTGACCAATCTCCCATTGGTCGTACTCCTCGCAGTAACCCTGCAACTTATACAGGTGTGTTTGACTTTATTCGTGAGTTGTTCAGTCAAACTAACGAAGCCAAAATGCGCGGGTACAAGCCTGGTCGCTTTAGCTTTAACGTAAAAGGCGGTCGCTGCGAAGCTTGTCGTGGTGACGGTGTAAATAAAATTGAAATGAACTTTTTGCCTGACGTGTATGTTCCCTGCGAAGTTTGTCACGGTGCAAGATATAACCGCGATACTTTGGAAGTGCATTACAAAGGAAAGAACATTGCCGAAGTTTTGGATATGACTGTTTCCGAAGCTTTGGAATTCTTTAAAAACTTACCTCGTATTGCTCGCAAGCTGGAAGTTTTGGAAGACGTTGGCTTAGGCTACATTCACCTTGGTCAAGCTGCGACAACTCTTTCCGGTGGCGAAGCACAACGGGTTAAATTGGCAACAGAGCTTTCCAGACGCAGTACTGGTCGTACCATCTACATTTTGGACGAACCTACTACTGGTCTGCATATTGCTGACGTGCATAAACTTTTGGAAGTGTTGCAACGTTTGGTAGAAGCCGGTGACAGCGTAGTTGTCATTGAACATAATTTAGATGTTATTAAAACTGCAGATTACATTATTGATTTGGGCCCTGAAGGTGGCGATAAAGGTGGTACTTTAGTTGCTTGCGGTACTCCCGAAGAAGTGGCAAAGGTTAAAGTTTCCTACACTGGTCAATATGTGAAGCAGGCATTGGCGCAAGCCAAGAAAAACAGGTGGTATGAATGAGTGCTGAAGAATTCAGTGAAAAAATTCAACAAGCGTTAGCGGTGTTGCCGGATAAACCTGGCGTGTATTTAATGCACGATGCAAGCGGTAAGGTTATTTACGTTGGCAAAGCGGTTGTTCTGAAAAATCGCGTGCGCAGTTATTTTCGTAACCTTGCTTCCCACACGCCCAAAGTTAAAGCAATGGTGGAGAAGATTGCAGAAATCGAAACCATCGTTACCAGTAGCGAAGTTGAAGCACTGATTTTAGAATGTAACTTAATAAAAAAATATCGTCCTCGCTACAACATTATGCTCAAGGACGATAAGACGTATCCGTTTTTGAAAGTGACGATGAATGAGGACTTTCCTCGTATTTACGTAACACGTAGGCAAGCGAGGGACGGGGCAAAATATTACGGCCCTTATGCTGACGTGGGTGCAATGCACGATACTGTGAAGCTACTTCGTACAATGTTCCCGTTGCGTACTTGTCGCAAGATGAACCCGGATAGACCTTGTTTGAATTATCACATCAAGCGTTGTCTCGCGCCTTGTGCAGGTTACGTAAGTCGTGAGGAATATGGCAATATGATTAAGTCCGTTTGTATGGTGCTGGACGGTAGAACTACGGAGCTGGAGCGTGACTTGAAGCGCCGCATGCAGGATGCTTCCGATAATTATGCTTTTGAGGAGGCGGCGCGCTTGCGTGACCAACTGCAAGCAGTAACTCGTCTGAATGAACAGCAAAAGGCAGTTACAGGCAGTGGCGGCGACATGGACGTTATTGGTTTTGCCAAAGATATGACTGGTATTTGCCTGCAAATTTTCTTTGTGCGTAAAGGTAAGCTCATCGGTCGTGACAACTTCTTCTTACCCGACGGTGGCGAGGCGGAAGCAGAAGTTATGTCTGCTTTCGTAAAGCAGTACTATAATGAAGCCACCTTTATTCCCAAAGAAATCGTCATTCCCTTTTTGCCGGACGAGGAAGAAAAACAAATCATTGAAATTTGGCTGGCAGATAAAGCTGAACGCAAGGCAGAACTTATTTTGCCACAACGTGGTGTAAAAAAAGAATTGCTTGTACTTGCCAATGACAATGCTAAAAAACTACTGGAAGAACGCTTGCGTAAAGGTAGCCTTGCTCTTAAAGATGACCTTGCTGCAGCAGAAGAATTGCAGCTGGCGTTGGCATTGCCTAATCCTTTGGAACGTATGGATTGCTTTGACATATCCCATACTCAAGGTACGGAGACGGTTGCTTCCATGGTTGTGTTCCGTAATGGTAGCATTAGTAAAAAAGATTACCGCAAGTATAAGATTGTTTCTGCGGAAGGTAAGCCTGACGATTTTAAATCCATGCAGGAAGTTGTATATCGCCGTTACAAAGACTACGAAGATTTGCCAAGCCTTGTTGTTATTGACGGTGGTAAAGGTCAGCTGAGTTCTGCCTTGGAAGTTATTCGCGGTTTAGGTTTGCACGATTTACCGGTTGTAGGCTTGGCAAAGCGTGAGGAAGAAATTTTTATCCCCGGTCAAAGTGAAAGTATCTTGCTTGATCGCGACAGTGCTTCCTTGCATTTGATTCAACGTATCCGCGACGAAGCCCATCGTTTTGCGATTACTTTCCATCGTAAGTTACGGGGCAAGCGTAATCTTGTTTCCGTTCTTGATCACGTGGAAGGCATTGGCCCTAAACGTAGGCAAGAGCTTTGGAAAGCCTTTAAAACTTTGGATGCCATGAAGCAGGCAAGCGTGGAAGAACTTGCTGCCGTTGAAGGGATGAACTATCCTGCGGCGCAGACCTTGTATGATTTCTTCCGCATGGAACTGCTTGATAAAAAAGATGCTCTAAAATAATTTAGCATTTCACAGAAAGTTTACTGACTTTCTAGAGAATGTGTGCTATAATAAAGTTGCAAAGAAAAAGAAAGGGTGAGTCCGATGAAAAAATATATTTGTAACGTATGTGGTTATATTTATGACCCCGAAGTAGGCGACCCGGACAATGGTGTTGCAGCTGGCACTGCTTGGGAAGATGTTCCTGCAGATTGGGTATGCCCTCTGTGCGGTGTAGGCAAAGATGACTTCAGCGAAGAAGCATAAATAAATTCAAATACAAAGGCTCTGCGGTGTGCGCGGAGCCTTAATTTTTTCGCGATGAAAAAGTTTCACGCGGATTTCACAACATCGAAAATTAAAAATGGATTATTGGATAATAATGAGATACAATATAACTACGAAGTACCATGGAGTTTAAGAGTGAATTGCTTTGACAATGTCATTCAATAGTTTATAATGAGCACAATGGAGGTGTTTTCAATGCAAAAAATACCAAAAGAACATATTGAGGCACTCATTGAATCAGAAAAACAAGAAGCAATGGGTAATGTTGAGTATGTAACTCATGAAGAACTTAAAAATAGCATAGAAAGGATATTTGCAGATTTTGACGAAGCCAAAGCAGTATAAAATTATTTATAAGCGGGTTTTTCAGAAAGAATTAAGCAGTATCGTAAGTTATATTTTGTATGCGTTACGAAATCGTAATGCTGCGACAAGAATTTATAAGAATGTTATTAGTGCAATTGAAAGTCGTGCTTGTGGATTGCCTAGTGCATTTGAGGTAGTTAGTTTTGCTGGAGCAAAAAAAGAATATTATAGGATTTATGTTAATAATTATGTTGTTTACTATTCATTAACAGAAGACACTATGATTGTTGAACATATCTTTTATTCCAAGCAAAACGTTTTAGAAATCTTAAAATAATTAGTCCACTCCCGTAAGTAGAAGAAGCTTACGGGATTATTTTTGTTTATGAGCAAGTTTATTTTAATGTATGTTAAAAAATGATAAAATGAGTTAAAGAAGTTATGAATAGAGGTGAACCACTATGCCACTTTTGATTGTACGCAATGATATAACTGAAATGAATGTTGATGCCATAGTCAATACTGCAAATCCTCTGCCAATGGTTGGAAGTGGAGTAGATAGTGCCATTTACAAAAAAGCAGGTTGGATGGAGCTGTTGCGTATCAGGCAAAAGATAGGCAAACTGGCAGTAAGCAACATCGCTGTGACTCCTGCTTTGAACTTAAAAGCTAAATACATTGTTCACGTTGTTGGTCCTCGTTGGCGTGGTGGGGATGCTCACGAAGCAGAGCTCCTGACAAAGTGTTATCAAAACATTTTGGAAGCTGCTACTGAATATGGTTGTGAGTCCATTGCTATTCCGTTAATCTCCACTGGCAATTACGATTTCCCAAAAGAATTGGCTTTACGGATTGCCAAAGAAACCATTTCTAAGTATTTGGAAGTGAACGAGTTAAATGTTTACCTAGTAGTTTACGATAGAGAGTCTTTCCAAATTTCTAAGAGCTTGTTTGATGATGTGCAATCATATATCGACCAGAACCTGGTTCAAGAAATTTGTGCGATGCAAGCACTTCGTAGGAAGTATTCTGCTAGCAAAGAACGATTCACAGAAAACTACAATCGTGTTGAACATTCCGATTGTTTATTAAATGTAGAGTGTGACAAAGTTGCTTTTAAAACCTATAAATCCGAAAAACGCTCACTGGAAGATTTAGTGCTTGAAGTTGATAGCACTTTTGCAGAGACTTTGTTCAAATACATAGACGATAAAGGTTTAACAGACCCGGAAGTTTATAAACGTGCAAACTTGGATAGAAAGCTATTCTCCAAAATTAGAAAGAATAAAAATTACAAGCCCAGTAAAAATACAGCGCTTGCACTTGCCATAGCGTTAGAACTTAATCTTGACGAGACTAAAGATTTTATTGGTAAGGCAGGTTATGCTTTAACCCACAGTAGTAAAATGGATATTATTGTGGAATTTTTTATAAAACAAAATAATTACGACATCTTTGAATTAAACGACGTGTTGTTCTATTATGAAGAACCGTTGCTTGGTTCAAATGTCGCCTGATGAGCGACCACTCCTTTGCTTAAAAGATCTATACTTAGGTCAACAAAGCAAAGGAGGTTTCTATTTGTGAAACAATTAACTGAAGTAGTATTTATTTTAGACCGTAGCGGTTCCATGAACGGATTGGAAAAGGATACCATTGGTGGCTTTAACAGTGTGCTTACCAAACAAAAGGAAGTTGAAGGTGATGTGCTGGTTTCCACAGTTCTGTTCGATGACAAATGCCAAGTGCTTCACGACCGCTTGCCTATTCAAGAAATTAAACCTATGACTGAAAAAGAATATTATGTGCGAGGTTGCACAGCTCTTCTTGATGCAGTTGGTGGCGCAGTTCATCACATTGGTAACATTCACAAATACGCTCGTGAGGAAGATAGACCGAGCAAGACTTTGTTTGTAATCATTACCGATGGTATGGAAAACTCCAGTAAGCGTTACGATTATGCGAAAGTGAAGCAAATGATTGAACGCCAACAAGAACGTTACGGTTGGGAGTTTATGTTCTTGGGTGCGAATATGGATGCAATCGGTGAAGCAGGACGCTTTGGTATTAAAGCACATATGGCGGCGGAATATTTGTGTGACGATGTTGGCACTGCGCTTAACTATGAAGCAGTTAACGAAGTTATGTGCAACGTAAGAGCTTGTAGAGCAATGACTTCTGAATGGAAAGAGAAGATTGAAAAGGATGTGGCGAAGAGAAGACGTCGTTAAAATTAAACATAGTAATTAAACAAAACGCTGTATAGCTTTAGTTCAACAGTGACTCCTTACGCAACATTTTAGTTAAAAATATCGTTGCCCACATATTCGCTTCGCAGATGTGGGCAATGTTTTAGAAATTACAGCTCAGGATGTGGGCTAAACGATATTTTTTTCGATTAGGTTGTTGCTACTCGTCACAATCGTTTCACTAAAAGCTATACAGCGTTTATTTAGTTTTCTTTAAAATGTAGGAGAAAAGGATTTTGAATAGTTTTGTAGAAATAAAAATTCAAATGGGTATCAAAATTTTTAGCAAATAGGAGGGAACCATAGTGTCTAAGTTAAATGTTGATCAAAAAACGGTAAGAGAATTATTCGAAAATAAAAAATCTGATTTTCTGATTCCTGACTATCAACGTCCTTATGCATGGGGAGAAGTGGAATGTCAAACATTATGGGATGATATTTTAAATTTTGCCTTTCCTGATAACGATTATAGCAAGTTTGATAGTGATAATGATGAGTACTTTTTAGGACCTATCGTAACATTTATAAATGATGATAAGAAAATGGAAATCATCGATGGGCAACAAAGATTAACCACTCTTATGCTTTTGTTGAGGGCTTTTTATACTAAGTACGGTTATATGAAAGACCAAATGTCAATAAAAACACGTGAGTGGATAGAAAAGTGTATATGGAAAACTGATGAATTTGGAAATCCTGATTTAAAGAAATTAAAGATTGATTCAGAAGTAGCCAGTGATAATGATAAAGAAGAATTCTTGGAAATTTTGAAAACTGGTGAAGCAGAGAAATCTAAGAAAAGCACATACGCGGTTAATTACAGATTTTTTCAAGAAAAAATCAATGAGTTTTTAAATTGTTTCCCTGGATTTTTTTCTTATTTACCTATTCGTATTCTTAATAATTGTATTTTGCTACCAATTGAAGCAGAATCGCAGGATACAGCTCTACGCATTTTTTCTACACTAAATGACAGAGGAAAACCGTTATCTGATTCAGATATTTTTAAGGCACAGTTTTATAAATTCTTTTCTAAAGAAAATAAAAAAGATGAGTTTATTAAACAGTGGAAACAGCTTGAAGAACTGTGCGATAACATTTTTCAAACAGGCACTGGAACTCCTATGGATGAGTTGTTTACAAGATATATGTATTATGAACGTGCGAAGTTAGGTATCAGAACATCAACTACAGAAGCATTAAGAAAATTCTATGAAAAGGATAAGTATGCTTTGTTGCGAAAAGCTGAAACCTTTGAAAATTTGGTTAGTTTAGCAACGTTTTGGAATGATATTGCAACACAAAATGATGAAAAATTCTCAAATAGAATCTTACGCAAGTTATTAGTATTGAATTATGCACCTAATGGTATGTGGACATACTTTGTATCAGTGTATTATATGAGTAATAAAGATTCTGATGGTAATCTTGATGAAAATAAATTTTATGAATTCCTTGATAAAATCATTTTGTTTATTTGGGCATATGCCTTTACTAATCCTGGCGTTAACGCTCTGAGGACTCCGGTGTTTGCAGAAATGATAAATATTGTAAAAGGTCTGGATGTTGAATTTAGGGAATTCAAGATTGAAACTGTTACTCTTCAAAATATCCTCAATAGTTTTGTGTTCTATAACAAAAGACCTATTACTAAATCTATGTTAGCATGGTGGGCATATTATGACGAAGGACAAGAGTTGTTGCCGATAGATACACTTTTTGAGATTGAACATATTTATGCTCGTAATAGGCAAGAGCATGAAAAGGGTTTAACGAAGGCAGAAAATATTGATAGCATTGGTAACAAGGCTCTGTTAGAAAAAAGAATTAATATAAGGGCATCTGATTACAAATTTGTGGATAAATGCAAATTCTATAAAGGTTTCCAACCAGCAAAGGGACAGTATAAAGAGAAAACTAAAATAAAAGAGTTGCTTGAGTTGGCACAAGAAAAAACTGATTTTACAGAAACTGATATTGTAGAACGCAGTGCTTTGATTATCAGCACTTTTATAAATGAGCTGGGAAGAAAACAACTAATAAAAACTTTATAGAAGATCGTATCCAAATAACTCTAAGTTACTACACTCTTAGAGAACAAGGTAGAAAAGCTTTCAGCTTTTCTTGATGCTGGCAAAGAAAAAATGAGAGGAAGAAAATTTAATAAAAGAAGGAGAGTAAAAAAGAAATCTCACCCTTATAGTGGGCAATTTTTAGTTAAATCGGCAAATATTCGTAAAAAATATTTTAAAAATTTTTTGTTATCATTTTGCCGATTTGTCTTTTTTTACCCCACTATAATATTGAGAGGAGAGTTTGAAATGCAAAGGTTATTAAGAATATTCAGCTTACTAATGGTTTTAATATTGGCAGTTCCTTTGTTTTGCGAGGCTTCTGTCACTAATTGCAAGGGTATCAAGCTTTGTGGCAAAGTTAAGGTTGTAAAGCACTTTGCAGATTTGAAGGTACAGGTAGTAAAAAACTTTCCTGATTTGAAAGTTAAAAAGGTTAAGCATTTTCCCAACAATATTGGTGAATGGCAATTCGTTACTCATGGTGAGGACTTTACTATTCAGTACGTAGATAACTTTCCTGATTTAAAGATTAAGTTTGTGGAACATTTTCCTGGGTAGATTGCTTATTGCGGCATAGAAAAACTTTCTTAGACTAAAGTATTTTGTATACATGCCCGGTGGATGTATAAATCCATCGGGTTTTATTTTATAATGATATAGCAAAATTTGAAGTTGGAGGAATTTTTTATGATGATTATGTTGGGCGTAGCAATCGTTCTGGGTGTAATTTGGTTACTCTTAAAACGCCATGAGTCCAGAATGGTTTTGATTGCTGCTGGTATTTTGATGTGCTGCTTGGGTGGTAAACCGATGGCGGCTCTTGATGCTTTCGCTAAAAGTATGACTAGCGCAGGTTTGATTACTTCTGTTTGTTCTTGCATGGGTTTTGCTTGGTGCATGAAATACACTGGTTGCGATAAACATTTAGTTGTTGCGATTGGTAAAGTTTTGAAAAAAATGGGTTTCTTGCTCATCCCCGGTGCAACTCTTGCTACTTTTATCGTTAACATCGCTATCCCCAGTGCTGCGGGTTGCAGTGCTGCTGTAGGCGTAATTTTTATTCCTATTATGATGTCTGCAGGTGTTCATCCTGCTATGGCTGCTGCTGCTGTTAAATCTGGTACCTATGGTTCCATGCTGAACCCTGGTCTTTTGCATAATGGCGTAGTTGCGAAATTGGCTGGCGTTGGTATTCCTGAAGTTATTGCAACTCACATGCCTGCTACCGTTGCTGGTGTTATCGTTGCTGCAGTAACCTTGACCATCGTTGCTTTCTTCTTGAAAGAAAACAAAGGTTATGTTCCTGCTGACGGTGAAGTTGCTAACGAAGATTTGAGCGTTAATCCGTTGTACGCTTTGATGCCGTTGCTTCCTATCATCATCTTGGTTTTGGGCAACACTAAAGTTGTTCCTGCCTTCAAAATGGGCGTTCCCCAAGCAATGATTATCGGTGCAATTGCTGCTTTGGCTGCAACTCGCAAAAGCCCGGTTAAATTGACTAAGTCTTTCTTTGATGGCATGGGCGATGCTTATGCAAACATCATCGGTATTATTATTTCCGTAGGCGTTTTCGTTGCAGGTTTGAATGCTCTTGGTTTGATTAAAGCTCTTATCAACTGGATGCTTAACTCCAGCGGTATTGTTAAAATTGCTTCTGCAGTTGGTCCGTTCTTACTGGCTCTCATCTCCGGTAGTGGTGACGCTGCGACTGTAGCATTTAACGAATCCGTAACTCCGCATGCTGTTGAATTTGGTCTGAACACCATCAACATGGGTACCATGGCTGCATTGGGTGGTACTCTTGGTCGTACCATTTCTCCGATTGCAGGTGCTACCATTATCTGCGCAGGTATTGCAGGCGTAGACCCGATGGAAGTTTGCAAACGTAATGCTCTCGGTATTGTATTGGCGTTGATTGTTGGTATGGTTCTCTTGGTATTCTAATTATTGACTTATAAAAAATAATCCACCTTGCTTTTAAAAGTAGGGTGGATTAACTGTATATAACTGAAATATTGATAAACTATATATTTTTAAGGAGGATTTATTATGGCAAAGTTTTCTGTTGCAGCTGTTGGTGATTTTATGTTAGTACAAAGAATCCATCCGGAAGATAAAAGTGCATTGGCTATTAAAGAGCTTATTGCTGATGCTGATGTGCGTTTCGTAAATTTGGAAATGCAAATCCACGATTTTGAAGTTTACCCTGCTTCTGAAAGTGGCGGTACTTGGGCTGCAGGTCGTCCTGCTGCTTTGGATGATTTAAAATGGCTTGGCTTCAACCTTTTGGCAACTGCTACCAACCATTCTCTTGACTACGGTCAAGAAGGTTTGAAGAAAACCATTGAGCATTTGAATGCTAAAGGCTTTACTTATGCAGGCATTGGTAATAATCTTACCGAAGCAAGCATGCCTAAATATTTAGATACTCCTGAAGGCAGAGTTGGTTTTATCAGCACCTGTTCTTCCGGTCCTAACTGGAACATTGCCAGCAATCCTAGTGGTACCAATGTAGGTCGCCCTGGCATGAATATGCTGCGTTTTGATTCTGTTAACTATGTTTCTGCAGAAGAACTGGAAACCTTGAAAAACATTGTTGAAAAAACTTATGTTAACGCTAACACCAATCTTCTAACTCGTGAAGGCTTCCTCAAACCGTCTAAATACTATTCCGTAGGCAATGCTAAGTTTGATGTTGGCGAACACGGTACTGGTACTTACTGCAATCAACGTGATTTAAACCGCATTATCTCTTACGTAAAAGATGCTCGTAGACAAGCAGATACTGTTCTTGTAAGTCATCACGGTCATGAAATGCGTGGCACTGATAAACAAAAAGCAGCTTCCTTCATGCACGATTATGCTCGTGCTTGCATTGATGCAGGTGCAGATGCTTTCTTGGGACACGGTCCGCACATTTTGCGTGGTATTGAAATTTATAAAGGTAAGCCCATTTTCTATTCCTTGGGTGATTTCTTCCTGCAAAACGATTCTGTGGAATGTCAACCGCCTGAATTCTACGAAAAATATGGTGTAGATAGCTTCGCTCCTGTTTCTGAAGCTTTTGCTGCTCGTAGTGAAAACGATACCAAAGGCTTAATGCTTGATCGTCTGGCTTTAGAATCTGTAATTGTTAAATTTAACATTGAAGATAATGTAATTAAAGAAGTTCTGCTGTATCCTACTACCTTAGGCTTGGACAAAGCTCGTTCTCGAAAAGGTCGTCCGGAACTGGCCGATGAAGAAAACGGTACCCGTATTTTGCAAGAGCTGCAAGGCTTGTGCGATGAATACGGCACTAAAATTATTATCGAAAAAGGCATTGGCAAAATTATCCTGTAATTTGTCAGCTCCTAAATAAAATGAGGCACACTATACAGCAGTTCACTTGGAACCTTAGCTAGTGTGCCTTTAATTTTTATTTTTCTACGATGGTGTATTCTTCTAAAGCTTGGAGCAGTTCATTGCTGTTAGCGGGATGTTTAGCGCACAGTTCTTGCAGAGCAGCGAAGTCTTTAAGTTCTTTGCCCCAAAGGAAGCAGTCATCGTCATTATAAGCAGCAACTACGATGGACTTTTTGCTGTCGCACGGAGTTTTGCCTAAATCGTCAGTGAGCATGATGTAGGCATCATCAAAGTCCATGCCGTACACAGTTATTTTTTCTTCGGGAGTATCATCTTCCCAGAAGCCAAGCTTTTCAAAATCAGCAGCAGTAATGTTCATACAATCTACCTCGCTTTATAATTGATATCTCTATGATAAAACATTTTGCTGAGTTTGTCGAATGTTGTAAAGGAAAAAACTGTGCCTGTGTCGTATAATAAAAAGTAGAATTTGAGGAAAGGTGGCGGTGCCATGAGAAAGAAACATCATAGTAGCGGTTTACTGCAAGTGGAGTTTGTGTGCCCTAAATGCGGTAAGAAGCTGGCTTGGGCATTGCCTTCTTCTGAAATGAATTGTCCTAAATGTGGTACTTGGGTTACGGCGGAAAATCGCAAAGTGGAAAACACGTTGTATTTGCCCCTTGATGATGACCAAATGGTACTATTTGCTTAAATGGAGGTTAATAATGGAAAAAATTTGGCAAGCTGCTCAAGGTTTGCAAGAAGAATTAGTTGCAATTCGCAGAGATTTACATAAACATCCTGAAACTGGTTGGACTGAATTTAGAACTGCCAGCTTCGTAATCAAAGAATTGGAAAAATTAGGTTATACTGTTACTTACGGTGCAGAAGTTGTGGACGAAGCTTCCATGATGGGCGTGCCCAGTAATGCTGATTTAGAAAAATATATGGCTCGCGCAATCAGCGAAGGTGCTGATGCAGAGCTTGTTGCAAAAATGGCAGGCGGTAAAACTGGCGTAATTGCAGTGCTTGATACTGGCAGACCCGGTAAAACTGTTGGCTTCCGTTTTGATATGGATTGCAACGATGTAGAAGAAGATACTGGTGCAGAACACCGCCCGCAACAAGAAGGCTTTAACTCTTGTCACGTTAACGCAATGCACGCTTGTGGTCATGATGGTCACGTTTCTGTTGGCTTGGCTGTGGCAAAACTTTTGATGGCTCACAAAGAAGAGCTGGTTGGTAAAGTTAAACTTATTTTCCAACCTGCGGAAGAAGGCGTGCGTGGTGCTTACGCTATGATTAATGCAGGCGTGGCAGATGACATTGATTATTTCTTTGGCGGTCACATCGCTTTTAAAGCAACTACTGATGACAGCCTTGTTTGCTTGACCGATGGATTCCTTGCTACCACTAAACTTGACGCAGTTTATAAAGGCGTATCTGCTCATGCTGGCCTTGCTCCCCAAGATGGCAAGAACGCACTCCTTGCGGCAGCGCAAGCAAGTATTTCCTTGCACAGCATTTCTCGTCACGGCAAAGGTGCTTCTCGCATCAACGTTGGCGTGCTTAATGCAGGTACTGGTCGTAACGTACTGCCTGACATCGCAGTATTGAAAATGGAAACCCGTGGTGCAACTACTGAAATCAACGAATTTATGGTTGGCGAAGCTAAACGTATGTTGCAAGCTGCTGCGGATTTGTACGACGTAAGCGTAACCATTACTAAAGCTGGTAGTGCTCCTGCTTGCGTAGCAGATTTTGAACTTGGCAAAGAAGTTGCAGAAATCGCTAAGGCTTCCGGTCAATATAACGAAATTATTGATTATATGGATATGGGGGGCAGTGAAGACTGCGCTTACTTTATGGAACGTGTACAACAAAATGGTGGCCGTGCTCTTTATATGATGTATGGTGCAACTATTGCTGCTGGTCACCACAATAGCCATTTTGATTTTAACGAAGCTTGCTTGTGGAAAGCAGCAGGTTTGCTTACCACTTTGGCAGTTGCTTATACTCATAAATAATTTATGTTTAAATTAACCTGCTTGACAATTTTTAGACATAAATCTTTGTTAAGCTGATGTCTAAGAAAAGTTTAGGAGGATATGATTATGAAAATGTTTAAGAAAATTTTTGTTTTAGCTTCTTGCGCTACTATGCTTATGGCAGGCAGTGCAGTTGCTAATGCTCATTGTTGTGAATATAACAACGTGTGTGATACTAAGGCTTATCAAACTCAGGCGGTGCAAGACGTGCTTTTTACTAGCGGTAAGATTGTTGAAGTAAATGAAAATATGATAGTGGTAAAAGGCGAGCACAACATTATCGCTGCAATGATTACCGATGACACCTATCTTTTGAACGGTAAAAATGGTAAAGCAAAAAAATTAAGTAGCTTTAAAGTTGGTAAAGAAGTAACCGTTTATCATTCACCTAAAATGACAAGAAGCATTCCTGCTCAAAGTGCTGCTTATGCTGTTGTGCTGGGTGATAATTCCGAAAAGATGGGTAAGTTTTTCAAAGTAGAAGAAGTAACTATGTCTGAAGACAATACTTATGTCAGCGTAATTAATACTAACGAAAGCCTCATTGCTACTGTAGATAAAAAGGCTAACAAAAACTTTGCAGAAATCAAAGCAGGTGACAACTTGATGGTTTGGTACGATATGATGACCATGAGCTTGCCTGCAAGGACTAATGCTAATAAAGTGGTTGTTTTGTAATATAAGCCGTTAATTCTTTCCATAGTGTTTTTCTTGACTTTTCAATATTAGTTTGTATAATTCTAATTAGGAATTATTTTCATAAAGGATGGTGCAAATGGCTAAGAGAAATACTATTCAAAGACAGCTGGTTATTGCTGCTGTACGTTTTTTGGCAGATCATCCTACTGCTGAAGAAGTGTATGATCGTATCACCATGGAATATCCTGATATCAGCAAGGGAACTGTTTATCGCAACCTGAACTCTTTAGTTGAGAGTGGTTTGCTTGGCAAAGTTTCCGTACCCAGTGGTGCTGATCGTTTTGACCATATTTTGGCAAGACATTACCATATTAAATGTACCCATTGCGGTAAATTTATGAATGTTGAAAACTTTGATTACTTCCATGATTTAGACGATAAACTGGCAACTGCTACTGGTTTCAAAATGGAACATCACGATATCGTATTTAGTGGTTTATGCCCCGAATGTCAAAAGCATCAAGGAGCAGAAGCTAAATAATAAATTTGTTAACAAGACCTTTTAGGTCGCAAATAAGTTTTTAGAGGAGGATTCTATTATGGAATTGAAAGGTACTAAAACTGAACAAAATTTGTGGACTGCATTTGCTGGTGAATCCCAAGCAAGAGTAAAATATGGCTACTATGCTAGCGCAGCTAAAAAAGAAGGCTACAACCAAATCGCTGCTTTCTTTGAAGAAACTTCTGGCAACGAAAAAGAGCATGCTAAATTGTGGTTCAAAGCTTTGCACGGTGGCAAAGTTCCCAACACCATCGAAAACTTGAAAGATGCTGCTGCTGGCGAAAACTACGAATGGACCGAAATGTACGCTGAATTTGCTCAAACTGCAAAAGAAGAAGGCTTCGCTGAATTGGCTCGCCTCTTTGAAGAAGTTGGCAAAATCGAAAAAGAACACGAAGAAAGATATCGTGCACTTTTGGCTAACATCGAAAATGACCGCGTGTTCAAACGTGAAGAAAAACAAGTTTGGATTTGCACCAACTGCGGTAAAATCATTGTAAGCGAACAAGCTCCGGAAAAATGCCCGGTTTGCGATCATCCGAAAGGATACTTCGAAATCCGTGCCGTAAACTACTAAGATTTCATAAAGCGCTCTGGTTTAGACCAGAGCGTTTTTTTATGTTATAATCTAAGTAACTTTAAAATGGAGAGGTGTGCCTTATGAAAGCAAACATTCCCGTACAAAAGGGTGAAGTTATAGAGATAAATATTACCGGTTTAGGAAGCAGTGGTGAAGGTGTTGGCAAATACCAAGGCTTTACTGTGTTCGTACCTGGTGCATTGCCTACCGAAACTATAAAAGCAAAAGTAGTACTGGTTAAGAAAAATTACGCAAGTGCAAGAATTGAAGAAATCCTTGTGCCTTCTGCAGAACGTGTGGAACCTGCTTGCCCCGTTTATAAACAATGTGGTGGTTGCCAGCTGCAACACTTGTCCTATGCAGGTCAATTACAAATGAAAGAACAACAAGTTCGTGATGCGCTTACTCGTATTGGTCATTTAGATACAGAAGTACTGCCTGTAATGGGTTGCGCTAATCCTTGGAACTATCGCAACAAAATGCAGTTCCCTGCTGCAATGGGTGCAGAAGGTAAAATCGAAATTGGTTGTTACGCAACTGCAACTCACAGCGTTGTAGATACTGAAGGTTGCTTGATTCAAAAAGAAGCTAACAACCAAGTACTGATGGCAGTGCGTAAATGGATGCAAAAGTTTAACGTAACTGCTTATGATGAAAAAACTGGCAAAGGTTTGGTGCGTCACGTAATGAGCCGTGTTGGCGTACACAGCGGTGAAGTTATGGCAGTACTCATTACTTCTGCTTACGATATCCCCAATAAAAAAGAGCTTATCGATATTTTGGTACAAAACGTACCTGGTTTGGTAAGCGTTATCCAAAATATCAATAAGAAACCGACTAATATCATCATGGGTAACAAGACTCGCGTTATTCATGGCAAACCGAATATTAAAGACAGCTTGGGTGCTTTAAGCTTTAACGTATCCGCTCAATCTTTCTTCCAAGTAAACAGCGAGCAAGCAGAAAAACTTTATAACAAAGCTTTGGAATATGCTGCACTTACTGGTAACGAAACCGTTGTTGACGTTTATTGCGGTACTGGTACAATCTCCCTGTATATGGCAAAACACGCGAAAAAGGTTTACGGTATCGAAATTGTTGCGCCTGCTATCGAAGACGCTAAGAAAAATGCAGTTGCTAATGGTTGCTCCAATGCAGAATTCATCTTAGGCGATGCTGCGGTAGAACTGCCTGCACTTTTGGAAAGCGGTGTTTCTCCTGACGTAATTATGCTTGACCCGCCCCGTGCCGGTTGCGAAGAACGTGTTCTTGCAGCAATTTGCAAAGTAAAACCGGAACGCATTGTTTACGTTTCCTGCAATCCTGCTTCTTTGGCACGCGATATGGCGTACTTGGAACAAAATGGTTACAAAGCAACTATAGTTCAACCGGTAGACCTTTTCGCTGCTACCCACCATATTGAAAATGTTGCGTTGATAGTTAAAGGCATAGTATCTGATGAAAAGAGTTGATTAATATATGGTTGGTTATAGAATATTTAGCTTGCGTAAAGAACGTAATTTAACACAAATGGAATTAGGTAAAGTTGTAGGTGTTGGTAGAACTACAATAAATGGTTACGAGAATAACAAAATAAGTCCGCCACAAGATAAGTTATTAAAAATGGCAGAGTTTTTTGATGTATCTGTTGATTATTTAGTTGGAATTTCTCCAGTAAGAAAAGAAAGTGATAAAAAAGATTTTCAAAATGATATTGGAAAACAGATGCAAATAGTAGCTGAAATGCTTTCTACTAATAAAACTGTATATTTTAATGGGAAAAAACTATCGACAAATGAGAAATGTGCATTAAGTAATTTTATCTCAAGTAATATTGAGATGCTTAGAGCATTAATGCATGATTTAAAAGATTAATATGTGAGGTATGTTATGATAAAACCGATTATGCGTGACGTACTGTTTTTAGGGCAAAAATCTGAGCTTGCAACAGTAAAAGATAAAAATATTGCAGTAGATTTACTTGATACATTACAAGCTAACGCAGACAGTTGTGTTGGTATGGCGGCGAATATGATTGGTGAACGTAAACGCATTATTGTATTCAATGTTGGTAAGACTAATGTGGTAATGTTCAACCCTGTAATCGTGAAAAAGGATAAGCCTTATGAAACTGAAGAAGGTTGCCTTTCTTTGATTGGTGAACGCGCTTGCACTCGCTACGAAAATATTGAGGTTGAATACCAAGATATTAAGATGCGTAAGCAACGCAGTAAGTTCAGTGGTTTTACTGCACAAATCATTCAACATGAATGTGACCATCTTGAGGGGATAATTATATAATTATGAATAAGAAATTTATAATAGAGAATCTACAAATTTCAGAACAACAAGTTAAAGATGGAAAAGTATTAGATGCACAAGAACAATTGGAAAAATTAAAAGTTAAATATGGATTATGTGATGAAAACAATGATGCAAAGAAAGGATGATACATTTTGAAAATTGCTAAGAAAGATGCCCTGATGTGGTTTAGATTTTTTGCTCAACTTCCCGATGATGAAGAATTGATGCCCAAACAAATGGAGCTTGTTTACGCTACCTTTGCGCAAATTGAAGATGCAATTGAAGCACGTAATGAAAAGCTTTTAAGTGAAATTAAAGGCTTGCAATCTATTAATGGCAGAACTTATTTTGTAGGTAAGGCTGATAAATTTGCTCGTGGTTGCCGCTCCTGCCTTACTGGTACTGGCTTGACTGCCATCCGTAAAACTAACAAATGCAATATTAAATGCAAGTTCTGCTATAACTACGGTGATTTAGAAAACATTATGCCTATTGGCGAAGGTATGTGGGAAATTGGCGGTACTCGCTACTATGAACGCGATATTGATTTGCTGCTTTCCGTTCAAGAAAAACCTACCGGTATTTCTTACGTGTACCTTGAACCTTTTATGGAAATTGAAAAATACTACAGCATTATTCGCAAATTTAGCGAAGCTGGTATTCACCAACATATGTACACCAACGGCACTCTTGCTAACGAAGAAAATCTGAAAGCTTTGGGCGAAGCTGGTCTTGATGAATTGCGCTTTAATTTGGGTGCTACCAACTGCAACGACAAAGTTATCGATGCTATTGGTATTGCTAAAAAATACATCAAACACGTTGGTATCGAAACTCCTATGACTCCGGAGTTTTACGAAACCTTCTTCCAAAAGAAAGACCGCATTTTGGCAACTGGTGTAGATTTCATTAACTGCGCAGAACTGCATTTGAACGCTAATAATATTGAAAACTATGCAGGCGAAAGCATGTATATCTATCGTCAAGGCTACATCTCTCCTATCTGGAGTAGAGAACTTACTTTGAAGCTGATGAAGATTGCTGACGAAGAAGGTTGGGATATTGCAATTCACGATTGCGCAAACCGTACTAAATTTGCTCGCGGTATGAACTTGGGCGCTAAAGAA
>CALCHC010000020.1 GCA_937901335.1 uncultured Phascolarctobacterium sp.
ATGGCGGTTATCAAACTGCTATGACATTATACAAAACTACTGTAAGTAATTTGTTGGCTAAAGCTCCTGTTAATTGGGAGGTTGTAAATGATAGTGGTACTGTTGCTGGTTGGTTTAATGGTGTTGATGCAGAATATTACACTAAACGTGTATGGTTACGTACTGGTAATGATTTGTCTCTTTATGTAGATGGTATCTTGGTACATACATGGAAGGCTAACGAGTTTTCAGACATTGAAACGCTAACCACAATGCAATGCTTTGACGTTATGACACCGGAAGGCATTAGCGGAACTCTTGCTAAATTGGAGCTTGAACTTGGTGAAAAAGTTGCTAAAAATCCTGAAGCAGAGTGGAGTAGTGCTGCGTTAAAAGAAACTATTATTGGCAATAAGTCTTTGACTGGCAACGCAACCATTACTGCGGATGCAAGCAAGGTGGACTTGGGTAATAACATTTCTGCGGCAGTATATGCTAAAGATAATAATGTTTCCATCACCGTAGGTAACTTGCAATTGCAAAGTGAAAACTCCGTTGCAACCCCTGTAGGCATTTACGCAGGCAACGGTAAAGAAGTTAACATTAAAGCTGATAAGCTGAATGTAATAACCAAAGGTTATGAAGATGGCAACAGCTTGACCAATGCAATTTGGCTTGACCCCGGTGCGGAAGGTACCCAAGCTAAGATTACCATTGAAGCACCTGTAAATATTGCTATGACCGGTGGCTTTGGGGGTAACGGTATTGCCATTCAAAAAACTGACCGTTGGGGCGAATCCAGTACCGAAGCTGCACAAAAGGCAGAAGTAATTATTAAAAGGGATGTATCCATTAAAGGTGCGGATAATCAAACTTGGGGCATTGGCGTAAACTCCGAAAACGTATTCTCCCGCTTTAACAACGCAGGTATTTTGGCAGCTGTTAATAACAGTAGCGTAACTGTTGACGGCAATGTATATATGGATGTTTATGGCAATGGTATTGCCACCACTGCGGAAGGTAGTACCGTAACCGTTAAGGGTGG
>CALCHC010000021.1 GCA_937901335.1 uncultured Phascolarctobacterium sp.
TTTTACCATCTTTACCAGAAAAATATGAAGGTACTAAACCATGACGATTTATACCATAATATTCAATGTATATATCGTATTGTGGCAAATAAAAATCTGGATGGTATTGGAAATATTCTTTCGTTCTAGTATCAAATGGATATGGCTTTTCATATATGTACTCAATACCATTTTGATAAAGAAAGTTTGCGATATCCATTTCACCGTAACTTTTAACTTTCTCTTTTTTCAAAGTAATCGGTGGGTTTGATTTTAAATAGTGATTATATTCTTCTAATGTATTAAAATCAAATTCGTTCCTTTGAACATTCCCTGCGTAGGTTAGATAGTAACAAAGGTTTGTAAAATAACTGTTGTCTTTCAAAACAGAAGGTAGGTTGTTTTTAATAAACTGCCTTAAATCTGTGGTGCAAATGATAGGTCTTTTACCTTCTACTTCTGTTATGATATTTATTCCAAGCTTGTGAAATGTAGATGCATCTAATTTAAAACCAGTTTCAGAAAAAATCCTTTGAGCCATTTCTGTAGCAGAAGCGTTGGTGAAAGACAAAACTAAAATTTCGGCAGGTGTACACTTCTGACTTGCGAGAATATATTTTATATAGCCAATTATTGTACTTGTTTTACCAGTACCAGCTGAACCATAGAAAACCATATGGCGGCCAGACAAACTCATGTCAACCCTATCCTTCTTTTACTTCTTTTGCAATACAAGCTAGTTGTTGGTTATCTAAACTTCTTCCTTCAACTGGAGTTATGAGTTGGTCTATCGCATCAATTCTTGTTGAAGCAATATTTTCGTTATGAATATGAAGTTTATTCTGGGAACGATTGTAAAGTTCAAAAAATTTAGGAGACAATACCTTAATGTTTTGGTTTGAAAAACCTAACTTGTAGCTGAAGCTTTTAGTTTTGGTATTCAGTGTTTCAAAAAGCGGATTCCATTTAATGCGTAATAACTCTAATGCTTGTGGCTCAATAAAATCGTTCGGTTTATTCCATAAATTTTTGAAATCCTTAATGGCTTCGTTGGTTTTTGTAATAAGCTCATTATTGTTAATCTTATTTTTATTTTCAGTTGTAGTAAATTTTGAGATAAGTTTATTCCAAAAATCCATTACGCATTCCTCTAAATTATTTCTGAAAAATTGTGAACTACTACATATTTCTACTAACTATTCCTAAATCCTTTAAATGTTTAAAACAAATAACGTAGATAAACGCTTTAATGTTCTAAGTGAAACGATTGTGACGAGTAGCAACAACTAAATCGAGAAAAATATCGTTAAGCACACATCTTGAGCTGTAATTTTTTGTGTTAAGAAATTCTTAGAAGCGAATATGTGTGCAACGATATTTTTAACTAAAATGTTGCGTTAGGAGTCACTGTTGAACGGGAACATTAAAGCGTTTTGGTAAAACGTAAGTTAAAAATATAAAAGCAGGCAACTCGTAATGAGTGCCTGCTTTAGTTTTCTAATCTTTAATTGGAACGCTGTCCACGTAACAACAATCAGGACATAAATCAACTTTGTTATTCCAAACTATATCGCTGTCGATATTAGGATCAATATCCCACGCGATACAGTGAGTATCATCTACATATACTCTTCGGAAATTATTGATGTCCATAAAGGTTTCAAAAACAGTGTTTGGTTTTAGAAAAGGAGTTACGTCGTAAATTCTTCTTTCGCCGTTGTCAAAGGTGATAGTTAAAGAAAAATCATTGTTGGGAACAACGTCAACAATACGTTTTTTCCCAGAAGCAAAATATTCAGCCATTTTTCTATCCAAACCTTGTTCCATATAAAGTTCAACGGACTTTTTCATAATGCCACCTTCTTTATTATTTAAGAGGGTCAATAGGGAACAATTCCTGTTGCTTCCTAGCAAGTTCCCAGTTTTCTTTTAATTCTTCTTGGTGGAATGCTGCCCATCCCAATAACATTTTTAACTGTTTGGATTGCATACTACCTGTGATTACTTCAATGTTGTCAATTGAAATTACGACTTCTTCGCCTCCGTAAAATGCGTGGAAATGTGGAGGTTGATGGTCGCTATAATTCATATAAACCTTGATTCCTCTAAACATAGAAATTGTAGGCATAATTGTCTTCCTTTCTTTAAATATAAAATTTCTATGACGAGAAGCTTAGTGAATCAAAAATTATTGACAACTATATTATAACTAGTAATGAAAATTAAGGCAATAAAATTGGACAAGCATCTTAATTAGATGCGGTATATAAAAATTTACTTACAATTTTCCGAACGAAAACGGAGAAAATTTTAATAAGGTATGGTATAATAAATTCGGTGTATTATGCTTAGATGCATAAGGAGGTCTTTTTTATTTTAGAATTTAAACCTATTACATTGGCTGAGAAGCCTTTGTTTGAAAGTTATTTATCTGCGCCGGAACAAAGAGGCAGTGAATGTGCTTTCTCTAATTTGTTCGTTTGGCGTGATTGCTACAATATATTTTGGTGCGTAAGTCACGGTTTCTTAATCGTGAAGGTTAAACGTAATGATGTAGATTTCTTCTTGCAACCTTTTGGTGGTAAGGATGAAGATATCCCCCTTTTGATGGAAGAACTTAAAGAATACCACGGTGGCAAGCCTTTTAGGCTCCACGGTATTTATGAATTGACCAAGGAACGTTTGAGCAGAGTTTTCCCGGATTTGGAATTTGAAGAAGATAGAGATAACTGGGATTACATTTACCTGCGTGAAAAGTTGGCGGCTTTATCCGGACGTAAGTACCACGGTCAAAAAAATCATTACAACGCTTTCAAGAAAGCGTATCCTGATTTTGTCTACGAACCCATTACTGATGCCAACAAGGCAGAATGTCTTGCTTTTGGTGAAAAATGGTGTGATGATAGAATTCACGAAGATCCTACTTTAATCTGCGAAAAGTATGCTATGCAACAAGCTTTCAGTAATTTTGAAGCTTTGGAATTGCGTGGCGGTGCGATTCGTATCAACGGTAAGATTGAAGCTTTTAGCTTCGGCAAAAAGATTAATGAAGATACAGCAGTTCTGCACGTTGAAAAGGCAAACGGTGAAATCCGCGGTTTATATACTGCCATCAACAAAGAATTTGCTGCTCATGCTTGGGATGATGTTGTTTATCTGAACAGGGAAGAAGATATGGGTGTGGAAGGTTTGCGTAGAGCAAAAGAATCCTACCATCCGGAATTTATGTTCAAAAAATACAGCGTTGTTATTAGCTGAGGTATATTATGACTTATAGAGTTGTAAACGAAGCGAGAATGCCACAGGTTATGGATTTGTGGGATTACTGCTTCGAAAAGAAGGATGACCCTTTTTACCAATGGTATTTTACTGAATACTGCGGTAAGAATAATATGGTGATTGGTGGTTTTGATGAGCAGGATAAACTGCAAAACATGCTCCACTTGAATCCATATATGTTAAACTTGCGTGGCACACAGCAGTTGACTCCCTATATCGTAGGTGTGGCTACTGCTCCTGAATGCAGGGGACAGCATTTGTTCCGTCCGCTTTTGGAAACTGCTTTCGAAGTGCTACGTTCTCAGAACTTTCCTTTTGCGTTATTAATGCCTATTAACGCAGGAATTTACTTACCTTACGAATTTGGCTTCTGTTATTATCGTCATAAGTACGATATGCCTCTTGAAAAATTGCAAACTGCGCAAGCAGGCAGTGATTTGAAGGTGGCACGCATTCCGTTAGATAAGGAAGTGCTGGCAAAGCTATATTATAATAGTAGCAAAGTTTGGAATGGCGTACCTGTGCGTACTGATTTTCAATGGAATAAGCTGCTGAAGGTACATTCCTTAGAGAATGTTCAATGTGCTGTAGTTTATAAAGAGGAAGAGCCTGTTGGCTATATGCTTTACAAATTACAGGATAATACTTTTAATGTTATCGAGATGATGGCTACTGATGTTGCAGCTCGTAACAGGTTGCTACAATTTGCGGCAAGTCATAAGAGTGAAGCTAAACATTTTACTTGGCTTGCAGAAGCGTGGGATAAAACTTATCTTAATTTTGCAGACCATAATGAAAGCGGAAGTGTTCAACCTTTTATGATGGCACGTTGCATTGATGCACGCTTGGCTTTGGAAAAACTTCCTGTTCCTGCGGATATGGAAGAAAGCAACATTGTATTGCTGTTGACCGATAGCGTTATTCCTCGTAACAATCATTTGATTAAAGTGAGAACTGCGTCTGGCAAGTTAGAAGCAGTAAGTACTGTAGATGATGAAGATATCACTATGAATATGGCTGCCTTTACTCAAATGTATTTTGGTGCCTTTACGGCAACAGAGCTTGCGGAAGCAGGCAAGATTAAAGTTCATAATGCAGAAAAGCTTTCTGTATTAGATAGATTGTTCCCCAAATGTAGGAATTATATCAACGAATATTTTTAATGTTAATTAACCTCAAAATAAACCTGGAGGCTGGTGTAATGAGTATGATTAGAAGAATTTTTGTGGAAAAGAAAGATGCTTTTGCCGTTGAAGCACATGGTCTTTTAGCTGACCTGCGCAACAATCTCGGCATGACTGCCCTGAAAAACATCCGTATGATGAATCGTTACGATGTTATGGGTTTGAATGACGAAGAATTTGCAATGGCAAAAAAATTGGTTCTTTCTGAACCTCCCGTTGACAAAGTTCTGGAAGAAGAACTTGCTTTGGAAGCTGGTGCACACGCATTTGCTGTGGAACTGTTGCCCGGTCAATACGACCAACGCGAAGACTTTGCGGAACAATGCATTCAATTGATTACCCAAAAAGATCGTCCGATGGTTGCAGCTGCTAAAGTTTATGTTCTTGAAGGCGAATTGAGCGAAGATGAAGTTGCTAAAATTAAAGCATACTGCATCAACCCGATTGAAGCTCGTGAAGCTGAATGGGGCAAACCGGAAACTTTGGAAAGCACCTGCGAAGAACCTGCTAAAATTGCACGTGTTGCTGGTTTCTTGACCATGACCCGTGAAGAAGCAGAAGCTCTGCGCAAAGAAATGGGCTTGGCAATGAGCATCGAAGATTTGCTCTGGTGCCAAAAATACTTTAATGAAGAAAACCGCGAACCTTCCGTTACTGAAATTCGCGTACTTGACACCTATTGGTCTGACCACTGCCGTCACACCACCTTCATGACTCAAATTGAAGATGTAGAAATTGTACCCGGTACTTACACTAAACCGGTACAAGAAGCTTATGATAAATACATGGCTGCTCGCGATGGTGTATATGGTGAAAACACCGAGCGCCCTGTAACCTTGATGGATATCGCAGTTATCGGTATGAAAAAACTGCGTAAAGAAGGCAAGCTTGCTGACTTGGACGAATCCGAAGAAATTAATGCATGCTCCATCGTTGTACCCATCGAAGTAGATGGCAACACCGAAGAATGGCTTGTAATGTTCAAAAACGAAACCCACAACCATCCGACCGAAATCGAACCTTTCGGTGGTGCAGCTACCTGCTTGGGCGGTGCAATCCGCGATCCGCTGTCCGGTCGTTCCTATGTATATCAAGCAATGCGCGTAACTGGTGCTGCTGACCCGCGCGTTCCTGTTTCTGAAACTATCGAAGGCAAATTGCCCCAACGTAAAATCACTATTGGTGCTGCTGCAGGCTATAGCTCCTACGGTAACCAAATTGGTCTTGCTACAGGTCACGTACAAGAATACTACAACGAAAAATTCGTTGCTAAACGTATGGAAGTTGGCGCTGTAATTGGTGCTGCTCCTCGTAGTGCAGTTCGTCGTGAACGTCCTGCTGCAGGCGATATCGTAGTACTCCTTGGTGGTCAAACTGGTCGTGACGGCTGCGGCGGTGCAACCGGTTCTTCTAAAGAACATACTGTAGACTCTTTAATGAGCTGTGGTGCAGAAGTTCAAAAAGGCAATCCGCCGACTGAACGTAAAATCCAACGCTTGTTCCGTAATCCGGAAGTTACTGCAATGATTAAACGCTGCAACGACTTCGGTGCAGGCGGTGTATCCGTAGCGATTGGCGAATTGACCGACGGTCTCGTAATCGACTTGGATAAAGTTCCTAAAAAATACGAAGGTTTGGACGGCACTGAACTTGCTATCTCCGAATCTCAAGAACGTATGGCAGTTGTAATTGAAGCTGCTAATAAAGATGCATTCATTAAATTTGCTGACCAAGAAAACTTGGAAGCTACCGTTGTTGCAGAAGTATCTGCTGACCCGCGTCTTGTTATGTACTGGAGAGGCGACAAAATTGTTGACTTGTCCCGTGCATTCCTCGACACTAACGGCGTAGCACAACACACCAGCATCGTAGTTGAAGATACTAAAGCTGACAACGTATTTGATAAAGTTCCTGCTGAAGTTGCAGAAGCTGCTGACATTAAAGCTGCTTGGCTTGGCAACTTGGCTCGTCTGAACGTTTGCAGCCAAAAAGGTATGTCCGAACGTTTCGATAGCACCATCGGTCGTGGTACTGTAATGATGCCCTTTGGTGGCAAAACTCAAATCACCCCGTCCGAAGGTATGGTAGGTAGAATCCCCGTACTCCACGGCACTACCACTGCTGCTTCCGTAATGGCTTGCGGTTACAATCCGGAAGTTGCAATCTGGAGCCCGTTCCACGGCGCAATGTACGCAGTTGTAGAATCCGTAGTTCGTGCAGTTGCTTTGGGTGCTGACCCGGCAAAACTGCGCTTGACCTTGCAAGAATACTTCCCCAAACTGAACAACACTGCTGCTTGGGGCTTGCCTTTCGGCGCACTTCTTGGTGCGTTCACCGCTCTGGATGCTCTAGAACTGCCTGCAATTGGCGGTAAAGACTCCATGTCCGGTACCTTTATGGATAAAACTGTTCCGCCTACCTTGGTTTCCTTCGCTGTAGGCGTAATTGATGGTAATAAAGCAGTTTCTGCAGAATTCAAAGAAGCTGGCAACGAAGTTGTATTCCTGTCCTGCCCGCGCGACAATGCAGAAGTTCTTGACTTCGCAGCTCTTCGCAAAAACCTTACTGCAGTTCATGCAGCAATGGAAGCAGGCAAAATCAATGCAGCTGCAGCAGTTAAAGACGGCGGTATCGCTGCTCTCGTAACTACTATGTGCCTCGGTAACGAACTTGGCTTCGAATTCATTAAACCTTTCAGAGATACCGACAGCCTCTTCACTTTGCAACCGGGCGGTATGGTGCTCGAACTTGCTAAAGGCGTAGAACCTGAAGATGTATTCGAAGGTTTGGAATACATGCTCCTCGGTCACACCACTGCAAATGCAGGCGTAGCAATCAACGATGCAGTAATCTCCGAAGCAGAAGCAAAACACGCTTACATGGAAACTCTCCAAGGTATCTTCCCGTACAAACTGGCTGATACCGAAGCTCCGGCAGATATTGCACAACCGCTTTACAAAGCAGAACTGCCCTTGACTGCACCCATCACCATTGCTAAACCGCGCGTATTCATCCCTGTATTCCCCGGTATTAACTGCGAATACGATAGTGCTCGCGCATTTGAAGCAGCAGGTGCAATTGCAGAAACCTTCGTAGTTCGCAACCTCACTGCTCAAGCAATCGAAGAATCCGTTGAAAAAATGGTTCAATACATCAACAACGCAAACATCGTTATGATTCCTGGTGGCTTCTCCGCAGGTGACGAACCGGACGGCAGTGGCAAATTCATTGCAACCATGCTCCGTAACCCGCGCATTAAAGAAGCTGTTAGCGAATTGCTCAACAACCGCGATGGTTTGATGCTTGGTATCTGTAACGGCTTCCAAGCTTTGATTAAACTTGGTCTTGTTCCCTACGGCGAAATCCGTGATATGGAAGAAGTTAGCCCGACCTTGACCTTCAACAACATTGGTCGTCACATTTCTCAAATCGTTACTACCAAAGTTGTTTCCAACAAATCTCCGTGGCTGGCAATGTGCGAACCTGGCGATGAACACGCTATCGCAGTATCTCACGGCGAAGGTCGTTTCTATGCACCGGAAAGCACCATTAAAGAATTGTTCGCTAACGGTCAAGTTGCAACCCAATATGTGGATGCAGCAGGCAACCCGACCATGAACATGCCTTACAACCCCAACGGCAGCTTGTATGCTATCGAAGGCATCACCAGCCCAGACGGTCGTGTACTTGGTAAAATGGGTCACACCGAACGCTTCACTGATGGTTTGTTCCGCAACATCTATGGCAACAAAGACCAAATGTTGTTCAAATCCGGCGTAAACTACTTCAAATAATATAGTGTGAAATTATGAGAACCCTTCGTGTAAAAACGGAGGGTTCTTTCGTGTGTTTTCGTAGATATTTATTTTGTTTTACTACTGGTAATTTTGTGTAATTTAGGGTAAAATGCTTAAGGAAAATTTTTTCTCTTTTTTCTAAAAAATAAAGAGGATTTTTTAAATTTGCGTCGAATAGACACGGGTAACCCAAAATGTGAAAAGATATAGGAGGCATAAGAATATGCATAGTTACAGCATGAATCTTGGTGGCAGAACCCTTACCATTGAAGCTGGCAAAATTGCTAAACAAGCAAATGGCGCTGTATTGGTTCGTTACGGTGATACTGCAGTAGTAGTAGCAGTAACCGGCACCAAAACACCCCGTGATGGTGTAGACTTTTTCCCTTTGACCGTTGACTTTGAAGAAAAAATGTATGCCGTTGGTAAAATTCCTGGTGGCTTTATTAAACGTGAAGGTCGTCCTAGCGAACAAGCTATTTTGACCAGCCGTTTGATTGACCGTCCGATTCGTCCGATGTTCCCCGATGGCTACCATAATGACGTACAAATCGTAGCAACTGCAGTTTCCGTTGATCCGGATAACGCTCCTGATATGCCTGCAATGGTTGGTGCTTCTTGCGCACTCTCCATTTCTGACATTCCGTTCGAAGGCCCCATCGCTGGTGTTCGCGTTGGTTTGATTGATGGCGAATTCATCATCAACCCCACCGTTGAACAAGCTCGCGCAAGCCTTTTGAA
>CALCHC010000022.1 GCA_937901335.1 uncultured Phascolarctobacterium sp.
TAAGAACTACCGCTACGATGAAAACTACAGCAACGCAGTTTTCTGCAAAAACATTGCGAATCAAATCCGGGAAGATTTTAAAGATTGCAGGAGTTTGAGTGAAGCCCAAGCCAATACTCATTGCCAAAGAAGAAATGATGACATTGCGTTGGCTGTAACCACAAGCAGCAATCATTTGCACGCCACTTACTACGATGGAACCAAACATCATCAAAGTACAACCACCAAGTACAGGTTCAGGTAAGGATGCCAAGATTACGCCTAATGCCGGGAACAAGCCTGCCATAATCATAATCATAGCACCGGTCATGATTGCAAAGCGATTTACAACTTTAGTCATAGCAATTAAGCCAACGTTTTGACTGAAAGAAGTAATAGGCATACAACCAAACAAAGAAGAAATACTGCTCACGATACCATCGCAGGTAATGGAGCCGGAAATTTCTTTCTCAGTAACATCACGTTTCAAACCAATAGCAGTCATTGCAGAAGTATCGCCAATGGTTTCAGAAGCAGATACTAAGAAAATCAGGAACACTGCAAAAATTGCACCGGGCTCAAAGTTCATTTCGTAAGGCATAAACTTAGGAATGGAAATCAGCTCAACAGTTGCCAATTTACTTAAATCAACCAAGCCAAAGAAGAAAGCTACAATGTAACCTACAATCAAACCAAACAAAACGGAAAGTTGTTTAAAGAAAGACTTTGCAAAAATATTGAAAGCCAAGCAGCTTACCAAGGTAATTGCACCTACGGTTACATATTTTGCATCACCAAAATTAGGATTACCGAAACCGCCGCCAAAAGAGTTAGCACCAATGCCAAGCAAGGAGAAACCGATAGCCGCTACAACAGTAGCCGCTACAATGGGCGGAATAAGTCTACGCCAATAACCAGCGCACAAACCTAAAATACCTTCCAAGATACCGCCAACTAAAGCAGCACCCATGGCAGTACCATAACCAAATTTAGAACCGATTACACAGAAGATGGAAACAAAGGTAAAGCTGATACCCATAACGATGGGCAAACCACTACCTACTTTCCAAACAGGATAGAGTTGAATCAAAGTACCCAAACCAGCAATAATCATTGCAGTTTGAATGAGGGCAGCACTTGCTTCCACAGGCATCTTCACTACGCCCGCCACAATCAGAATAGGCGCAATGTTAGCAACGAACATAGCAAGTACGTGTTGCAAACCAAAGGGAATCGCTTTGCCTACAGGAACCTTACCATCAAGTTTATAAATATTATCAATGCTTTCCTTACTCATATTCGCACCTTATCTAAATTCAATAGTTTTGCTTTGAGCATCCATTTTTTCGATGATTGCCAAAGATTCTACACGAACACCGTTAGCACGCAGTTTGTCGCCACCACCTTGGAAACCTTTTTCTACTGCAATGCCTACGCCTTCTACAGTAGCACCTGCTTGACGCACAATGTCAATCAAGCCTTCCAAAGCGCAACCATTTGCCAAGAAGTCATCAATAATCAAAACGTGGTCATCAGTGCTAATGAAACGTTTGGAAACAACTACTTCATTTACTTTATTGTGAGTGTAGGAATAAATTTCAGTGAAATAAACGTCTTTATCCATGTTGCTACCGCTAGATTTTTTAGCAAATACAACGGGAACTTGGAAATACATTGCTGCTACACTAGCAAGACCAATGCCGGAAGCTTCAATAGTCAAAATTTTAGTAATGGGAGCATCAGCGTAAATTCTTTTGAATTCTTCACCCAACTTAGCAATAAACGGTACATCTATTTGATGATTTAAGAAGCTATCTACTTTAAGAACGTTACCACTTTTGATAACGCCATCTTTCAAAATTTTTTCTTCTAATAATTTCATAAACAACCCTCCGAAGCCACAAAAATTACTTGCAAACATTATAGCACTTTGTGACAAATGGGTAAACAAAAAACACCTGCAACTATGTAAGTTACAGGTGTTTCTAATTTTATTTTTGTTCGAGAAGATAAATATCACCGATTTCAGAAATGGTATGCAAGCCTTCAGGCTTAGCTTGCATTTTCAACAAACGACGATATTCCAAACCACGCACCAAGAAGTACTTATGTTCCTCTTTGCGCAAAGCTTTAGCAAATGCGTCAGTCTTCGGCAACATTTCCACACCGGGTTTACCAGCGTAGTACATAAAACCAGGGCGTAAGAATTTATCAACGTAAATTTCAGAGCTTTGATTGCATTCTTGACGATAAACTTGGCTAATGTTTTTAACGCTAAATCTGTCTTCAATCATAGGCATCATAAAAGCAAAGGCAACAACCATAATGGTAGCACCAGTTGCCACGTGAATCCAACTTGCCATTTCAACATCGCGGTAGTACCACAAAGTAAAAAGCGCGGCAAAGCCTAAAACAAAAGTTAATCCACCTAAAATCAAACCACTAAATTCCAATTCAGGAAGTTGTTGTCCGCCAATTACCCAACCAATCCCCAACACAGTGAACATAATACCGCTACCTACAATCCAACTGTAGAAAGTAGTATTGTAGCGTAACTTAGCAACCATTCGAGAGATATTCCAACCAATGATGATTGCAAGTGCCGGGAACATAGGCAGAATATAAGAAACGAGCTTAGTCTTGCAAATGGTAAAGAACAGTAATACGAATACCCACCATACGTGCATAAACATTAAGGTACGCATTTCGTCGATACGACTATCGCTTATGGAAGCTTTAATGGACTGGAATAAAATGCCTGTCCACGGGAACATACCCAAAATAATTACAGGGAAGTAATACCAGAAAGTTACACGGCTAGCGTGTTCAGGAGTGGTAAAACGAGTGATATTATGGAAACCAAGGAAAGTATTAATAAAATCCATACCATGAACGGTATACAT
>CALCHC010000023.1 GCA_937901335.1 uncultured Phascolarctobacterium sp.
GCATAAAATAAAAACGCACTCATTCGAGTGCGTTTTTTTATTGCTATTCTAAGATTTGTTTGATTTCTGGTAGGGGAGCAACAGTTCTTTTCAAAATACCGTTCATATAGGCAATGGCAATACCGTAATTAGTCATAGGAATTTTTTGTAAGAAGGCGCATTTGTTGCGATACATGATTTCTCTTTCGTTAAGCATGCAACCGCCACAATGAATGATTAGCTTGTATTCATGCAGGTCGATGGGGAACTCCGTACCACTTGTGAATACAAACTCAGGCTCGCACTTGGTATAGTTACGAATCCAGTTAGGAAGCTTAACAGAACCGATGTCATCACATTGACGATGGTGGGTGCAGCCTTCGCTAATAAGAATCTTATCACCGTCTTTAATGTCATCCAAAGCTTTAACGCTTTTTACAGAATTAAGGAGAGCTCCTTTGTAACGTGCCATCAAGATAGAGAAGGAGGTAAGTTCAATATCCTGAGGTAACATTTTAGCAACGGTAGGGAAGACTTGGCTATCAGTAACAACTAAACGAGGTTTAGAAGTAAGTTTTGCTAAGGTGTTAGTAAGCTCTTCAACCTGAGTTACCATGACAATACCGTGGTTATCGATAATATTGCGAATTACTTGTTGCTGGGGAAGGATTAATCTTCCTTTTGGAGCAGAGCTATCAATAGGAGTAACTAATACAACTACATCACCGGGAGCAACGATATCTTCCAACATAATATTAGGTTCTTCTTCGGGGATAAGTTTGGCAAGGGCAGAGTTAAATTTATAGATGTTTTCGCCGGTAGCAGCACTGACAAACATATTGGGTACATCAGCTTTTAAATTTTCAATTTCACTATCTGTAAGGAGTTCACATTTGTTAAAGGCGATGATTACAGGAACCTTCTTTTCCTTAATAAGGTTAAGAAGTTCTACATCTTCAGGGGAGATACCAATGGTGCTATCAATTACCAAAATAGCGATGTTAGTTTTATTCAGAATTTGATAAGCTTTTTCTACACGAAGCTTTCCAAGCTCACCTTCATCATCTATACCGGGTGTATCTATAATCATTACAGGACCTAAAGGTAAAAGCTCCATAGCTTTAAAAACAGGGTCAGTAGTAGTTCCTTTAAAGTCACTAACGATGGCAATTTTTTGGGTAGTAATGGCGTTAATCAAGCTGGACTTTCCGGCGTTGCGTTTGCCAAAAATACCTATATGTATTCTTTCACCAGTAGGTGTAGCATTTAAACTGCTCATAAATTATTCATCCTTTTAAAAATTTAGTATTTGGAGTTACTTTATTTTCTTATATAAGTATATCAAAAAAAGTAGATACTATACAGTAGTTTGCATATTGATTAAAATGTGAAAAATTTGTGTAACCGTGTCTTGACGGTGTAACTATTTACCAGTTATATTATATTATAACGCAGTGTGACGCAAACACTGGAATTAAAATTATAGGAGGATTGTCATGAGTTCTAACTCTACTTCTCACGTTCAACTTTCTTTAGCAGATCCCACTCCGCTTGGCCTGTTCGGTTTGGCTGTAGTAACCATGGTAGCATCTGCTCAAAAAATGGGTATCGTTTCTGACGTTTCTTGGGTACTTCCCTGGGCATTGTTCTGCGGTTCCTTCGCACAAATCTTGGCTGGTATTCTTGACTACTGCCACAAAAACATCTTCGGCGGCACTATCTTCTGTGCTTTCGGTTTCTTCTGGTCCGGCGTTGGTATGTGCTGGATGATCAAAGCTGGTACCTTCGGTGCTGCTTTGGCTAAAGGCATCGATGCTAAAGCTCTCGGCTTCGCATTCTTCGCTTACTTCTTGTTCGCTTGCATTGGTACCATTGCTGCTTCCTCTGCAAACCTCTTCCTCTTCACTGATATGGTATTGATCGACGTATTGTTGATCTGCTTGGCTCTCGATGCTTGGGGAATTGGCGGCCACACTCCGCACGCTATCGCTGCTTACTCTGAAATCTGCATTTCCTTGTTGTCCCTGTATGGTGCTGGTGCATCCTTCTTGAACAACTTCTACGGCAGAACCTTCTGGCCTGTAGGTGCGCCCGTTAACAACTGGAAACAATAATTAAAAAAATAAAAACGCACTCGAAAGAGTGCGTTTTATTTTTTATGTATGTAGTTTTAGAATTCAACGAGCTGGAGTCTTTCGTTGGGCAGGTACTTACGACCAGCTTTTGCACAGTCTTCGCCATCTACTTTTACAATGTCAGCAGTGAAGTTGATGTTGCCGTCAAAGAAGCTGGAGCCAACAGCATAGGTATCAGCAGGAACGCCAAGAGCTTCGAACTCAGCAACGCGTTTAGCAGTCAAACCGCCGGAAACGATAATCTTCACGTAATCGAAACCTTCTGCATCAAGAGCGCGACGTACGTTCCAAATAAGTTCTTTACATACGCCAGTGGGGTTGAACATACCCATTTGACCTAAGAGGCTTTTATCTACCATGGTACCGGAAGTATCAAGGCGAACACCGTAAAGTTTTCTGCCAAGTTTGCGAGCAACTGCGAGAGCAGTATTTACGCAGTCATTGTCAAAGTCAACGAGAGCAATGCGATTGATGTTGGGGTTAACGTATTTGTCGAAAGCAGCAGTAGCTGCAACAGTATCACCGTGATAAGTAGCAATAAGTGCGTGGGGAATAGTACCCAAACCTTTGCCACCCATAGCCAATGCGTTAGCATCAGTGGAGCAACCGCTTACGCCGCCAATTTTTGCTGCATAGCCATCGCTTTCTTGGGTTTGGTAAATGTCGTAACGAGCAGGGAAGAAAAGTACAGGTTTGCCGTTAGCAACTTCTACAACTTCACGAACATTAGTAGCAATGCGGCTTTGACGAGCTAAAATGCCTAAGTACAAGGTTTCAAGGTGAGAGAAATCTGCCAAGTCACCTTCAATAGTCATAATAGTTTCCCACGGAGCAACTAAATCGCCATCGTGTAATGCATGTATGGTAATAGTTTCAGGATTATGAGCGCAAGTTCTAATAAGGGCGATAACTTCGTCGATACCACATACTACAACGTGCTCACGGGTAAACACCTGCATTAAAACGCGGGGATGGTGATTATCTCCGTTCAAAATTTCGATGGTGCGCATAAAATACGCATCACTGTAGTAGCCAGCTTTGATTTGTTCTACCGGAAAATGAAAATGTTCCACAGGTAATCTGTTTTTCATTTTACGCCCTCCAAAAATTTATAGATATAATAAATTAAAAATATGATACAATAGTACCGTTTAATATTCAAGTTTTTTATTGGAAAAAATTCCTATTTAAAGGTAAGTATATATTATGAAAACGCATAAATTTACAGTCTTGCTTCTCTCTGCTCCCATAGGTTCTGGTCACCGTTTAGCAGCAGAAGCATTGAAAGAAACCTTCGAAAAAAATAAAGATATAAAGGTAGTTCACGGTAATGTTTTTGACTTCTTTCCTGCCATTTTAGGAAAGACTTTTTTAAAAGTTTACCTGTGGATTTTAGTCGCTTGTCCTTGGTTGTATGAAATGATGTACAAATGGGGTAATAGGGGCGGTGGCTCCCTTTGGATGCGTGAATTTATTAATGGTGCTTTAGCTTACCTTGGTAGTGGTTTCATTAAAAAGGTGAACCCTGATGTAGTTATTGCTACTCACGCAACTCCTGCCGGAATTATGAGCATTTATAAACGCAGAAAGCAAAGTTCCTTATACTTGTGTGGTGTTGTTACTGATTACACCGTACATACTTGGTGGCTTTGTGATGGCGTTGATACCTACTTTATTGCAGATGAACGCTTACGGGAAAAATTCCCTGCTACTTTTGAAACTGAAGCCTTTGGTATTCCTATTCGCGAAGGCTTCCAAAATTTGGATAAAGCTTCCTGTCGTGAAAGCTTCGGTTGGAAAAATGAAGACAAGGTTTGCCTTTTAATGGGTGGTGGCGATGGCCTCTTACCTATGGAAGAAATAATTTCTTCATTAATAAAGGATAAGCCTAGTAATTTACATCTTGTTGCTTTAACTGGCAAAAACAAGTCCCTTTATAAAAATTTACTTGCTAAATTTGGAAATGCTGTTGAAGTATACAGCTTTACTGATAAAATACCTGAACTCTTTTGCGGAGCAGATTTGATTGTTTCTAAGGCAGGAGGTCTTTCCTCTGCAGAGATTTTAGCTTCCAATTTAGAATACATTATTTATAAACCTTTACCTGGTCAAGAAGAAAATAATGCAAAATTTTTGCAAGCAAATTGCGGTGCAACAATTGCTACTAATATTAAGGAAGTTAATTCAAAAATTAAGGAGCTGTGCGGAATTTCCGCAGTTCAAACAGAAAATAAGAATCAATTTTTTGGTAAACCAAAGGCCTCTGAAAGCATTTGCAACTATATATTGTGTAGGCTACAAAAAATTTAACTACTTGACCGATAAGAAAAAGACTACTATAATGTAGAAAATCTGTTTCTCGTCTAAAATAACTTTAAAACGCAGTACCATGATTAAATCATAAGGAGCTGTGTAAAATTGAACACTGTATATTTAGCCGCTGTTTGTGCTGTTGTACCCGGTTTAGGTAGGAGCAAAATTCCTCTGCTTATTAAGAAGTTTGGTTCCGCTAAGGCTCTTTTCGAAGCAAGCGAAGCAGAACTTTTAAATGCAGGAATTTGTGCACCTAAGAATGTGTTTCAATTTATTAGGAAAAGAAGTTTAGATTTACCTAAGCGTATTGATACTTTCTGTAAATTAAAAGGTGTAAGTATTGTGTCTATTTACGATGAGGATTACCCGAAATCCTTAAAAGAAATTCATGATCCACCTTTAATTTTATATGTGCGTGGTGAAATACCTAAGTTCAATTACGCTATAGGTGTTGTGGGTTCTCGTGAAGCAAGTCATTATGGCTTAAAGGCAGCAAGCTTTTTTGCTACTGGTTTGGCACGAGAGGGAATACCCATAATTAGTGGTGGTGCTAAAGGCATAGATGCTGCTGCTCACGAAGCTGCACTTAAAGCCGGTGGTACTACTATTGCAGTTTTAGGTTGTGGACTTGATATTGCCTATCCTGCCTCTAACCAAAAGTTATTTGAGCGTATTGCTCAAAACGGTGCAGTTATTAGCGAGTATCCTCCGGGAACTGCGCCTATGTCTCAAAACTTTCCTGCTCGTAATAGAATCATTGTTGGTTTGAGTAGGGGAATTGTAGTGGCAGAAGCTGCACAAAAAAGTGGTGCACTTATTACAGCGCACATTGCAGCTGACGAAGGACGCGAGGTATATTGCGTACCGGGGAACATTTTTGAAAATACCAGTATAGGTTGTCACGAGCTTATTCGCCAAGGTGCGAAGCTTGTTGATTCTGTGACAGATATATTGGAAGATAAAATTGCTTGGCAAGTTGCCATGCAGCAAAAAGTTTTTCAACCAAGCATCTTTGAACCTGCTGATGATAAGCTTAAATATTCATTGGAAGCTGTTTCACCTTCGTTTTCAAAGTTTGGAGAAAATATATTAGCTTTATTAAAACAAGGACCCTTATCCTTAGAAGAAATCACAGAACAGAGCGGAAAGTCTGTGTCGGAAATCAGTATGGAGCTTTTGGAACTGCAAGTTGCAGGCTATATTGATATGGACAATGGGAACAGATACTTCCGTTTGTAGGGGGAACTTTTCATGACGAAAAATTTGGTAATTGTCGAATCTCCGACTAAATCCAAGACAATAGAAAAATTTTTAGGCAAGACCTACACTGTACGTGCTTCCATGGGTCATTTGCGCGACCTGCCCAAAAGCACCTTTGGCGTAGATATTGAAAACAATTTTGAGCCTAAATACATCAACATTCGCGGTAAAGGCGATTTGATTAAAGAACTTAAAAGCTTAGCAAAAAAAGCTGATAAAGTTTTTCTGGCGACTGACCCTGACCGTGAAGGGGAAGCAATCAGCTGGCATTTAGCTAATCTTTTGGACATTGAGCCTGAAAAGAAATGCCGTATCGAATTTCACGAAATTACATCTGCTGCCATTAAGGACGCTTTGAAAAATCCTCGTCCTATTGATATGGAAAAGGTAGATGCTCAACAAGCTCGTCGTATTATTGACCGCATTGTTGGTTATAAACTTAGTCCTTTGCTTTGGCGTAAAATTCGCAAAGGTTTGAGCGCAGGTCGCGTGCAATCCGTAGCGGTTAAGATTATTGCAGATAGGGAAAAAGAAATTGCGGAATTTATTCCTCAAGAGTACTGGACTTTAAGCGCAAAACTGCGTGAAAACAGCAAAGCTCCTATTTTTGAAGCAGAAGCTGTTAAATATAAAGGTAAGAAGCTGGAAATCAAGAATGCAGAACAAGCTAAAGCTGCTGAAGAAGCACTCTTGAAAGCAGACTTCATTGTAGGCGAACCAACTAAAAAGGAACGTAAGCGTCACGCTGCACCTCCTTTTACTACTTCCAGCTTGCAACAAGAAGCCAACAAAAAATTAAACTTCACTGCTAAAAAGACTATGATGGTTGCTCAACAACTTTATGAAGGTGTTTCCTTGGGCAAATCTTCTGTTGGTCTTATTACTTATATGCGTACTGACTCCGTACGTTTTGCAGATTCTGCTCGCGATGATATTCGTAACTACATTGTAGATACCTTTGGCAAAGAGTACTGCCCTGTAAAACCCAACTTCTACAGCAGTAAAAAGAATGCGCAAGATGCTCACGAAGCGATTCGTCCTACTAGCGTACTGCGCACTCCTGATGAAATTGCTCGTCATCTTACCAAAGACCAGTTAAAACTCTACACTCTTATTTGGAATAGAGCAGTAGCAAGTCAAATGAGCGACGCTGTTTACGATGTAACTACCTTGCTTATTAACGCAGGTGATTACGGTTTGCGTGCAAGCGGTGCTATTTTGAAGTTCCCCGGTCATTTGCAATTAATTGGTAAATCTGCAGAAGATGAAAAAGAAAAGCCTGTACCGTACTTGGATGCAGGCACTGAACTTTTGCTCCATAAACTGATGCCTGCGGAACAACATTTCACTGAACCGCCTGCGCATTTCACTGAAGCAACCCTCGTTAAAGAGTTGGAAGAAAAGGGTATTGGTCGTCCCAGTACTTACGCACCTACCATCCAAACTATTTTGGATAGGGGCTACGTTGCTAAGGATGCGAAGAAACTGGTTATCACCGAACTTGGTTTGTTGACTGTAGATATGCTCACCAAGTATTTCAGTGGTTTGATTAACATTCCTTTCTCTGCTGAAATGGAAAACTCTCTTGACGAAATCGCTGAAAACCACGTTGATAAAAACGAAATCATTAGTAAATTCTATGTTCCTTTTAGCAAAGATTTAGAAGAAGCTGAAAATGCTATTGGTAAAGTAGAATTACCTGTTGAAGTTAGTGATGTTCCTTGCGACAAATGCGGACGCATGATGGTAATTAAGGATGGTCGCTTTGGTAAGTTCTTAGCTTGCCCCGGTTTCCCTGACTGCCGCAATGCAAAACCCATCTTGAAAAAGATTGGTATTAAATGTCCTGTTTGCGGCAAAGGTGATGTTATCGAACGCAAAACCAAGACTAGAAAAATCTTCTATGGTTGCGAAAACTATTCCAAAACCGGTGATGGTTGCAGCTTCCTGTCTTGGGATAAACCTACCGAAAAAACTTGCGACAAATGTGGCGGTATGCTCCTTGAACATATCGACAAAGCTCGTAAGAAAAAACTTTATTGCATAAATCAGGATTGCAGTAACAGCAAGCCTGTTAGAAAGGTAAGCAAAAAAAGTGATGCATAAACCTATACATGTAATCGGCGCCGGCCTTGCTGGTAGTGAAGCAACCTGGCAAATTGTTAAACACGGTATTCCCGTAATCTTGCACGAAATGCGCCCTGTAAAAAGCAGTGCAGCTCATAAAACCAATTACTTTGCAGAATTGGTATGCAGTAACAGCTTGCGTGCTGGTAATATTGAAAACGCAGTTGGCTTGTTAAAAGAAGAAATGCGTCGTCTTGGCTCTCTCATCATGCAACAAGCAGACATCCACCAAGTTCCTGCTGGTGGTGCTCTTGCAGTAGACCGTGAAGGTTTTGCTGCAAGCATTACTGAAATCGTAAGCAACCATCCTTTAGTAACTGTTGTTCACGAAGAAGTAACCGACCTTTCCAGCTTGGAAGGTACTGTTATCGTTGCAAGTGGTCCTCTTACTACCGAAGCACTCTTTGCCAACATCAAAGAAATGCTCCACGAAGATTACTTCTACTTCTTCGATGCTGCTGCTCCCATCGTTGCAGCAGATTCTTTGAACTATGATAAAGTTTATCGTGCTTCTCGTTACGATAAAGGTGATGCAGATTATTTGAACTGTCCCTTTGAAACTAAGGAAGAATACCTTGCTTTCTGGGAAGCTCTTAAAACTGCAGAACTTGCTCCTGTAAAAGAGTTCGAAAAAGAAGTTTTTTTTGAAGCTTGCATGCCTATTGAAGAAATGGCAAACAGGGGAGAAGACACCATGCGTTTTGGTCCTTTGAAACCTGTTGGCTTAGTTGATCCGCGTACCGGTAAAGAAGCTTACGCCGTTGTACAACTGCGCCAAGATAACGCAGCAGCTTCCCTTTATAATATCGTTGGTTTCCAAACTCACCTTAAATGGCCTGAACAAAAACGCGTTTTTGGTATGATTCCCGGTTTGGAAAACGCAGAGTTCGTTCGTTACGGCGTAATGCATAAAAACACTTATATGAACTCTCCGCAACTGCTCAACAACAAATTCAACTTGAATGCTGATAAACGTTTCTATTTTGCAGGTCAAATGACTGGCGTAGAAGGTTACGTTGAATCTGCAGCAAGTGGTTTGATGGCAGGCTTGCACGCTGCTCGTGAAGCATTAGGCTTAGAAGCAGTAGAGTTCCCCGCTGAAACTGCTCACGGTGCATTGGCAAACTATATCAGCAATCCCGCTGTTAAAGAGTTCCAACCTATGAACATCAACTTTGGTTTGATTCCTCCTTTAACTCAACGCATCCGCAAAAAACGCGAAAAGAATGCTATGATTGCAGCAAGAGCATTGGAAGTTTTGGATGTAGTTAAAGCTAAATACGAGCTCTAAAAATTACAGTATATCTTAAAAATCGATATATTTTATAATTTTTTGAAAATATTGACACCCCAAAAGGAGTGCGTTATCATTTAGGTAACGCACTTTTTGTTTTATTCTGATAATTCTATGGTTAGTAGTTAAACGTGAGGAGTTTTTACCAATGAATAAGACCCAAGCTAATCTTATGAGAAAATTTCTCACATATCTAACAGTAGAAAAAAGTAGCTCTCTATTAACCGTAGGCAATTACGAAAGAGACATCAAAAGCTTTGCAGAATTTTTATTAGAGCGTTTTGGTGAAGACTTTACTTGGAAGCAAGTAGGAACCTTAGATATTCGTGCCTACTTGACTGAGCTAAACAAAAAGGATTATTCACGTAGAACTATTGCCAGAAGAATCTCTGCTTTACGTTCCTTCTATAAATATATGGTGAGGGAGAATATTTTAGAATCTAACCCTTTTACTAAAGTTAAAACTCCTAAACTAGAAAAGAAGTTGCCTGTTTTCTTAGAAGAAGTGGAAATCAACGAGCTTCTTGAACTTCCTGATACTGAAGGCTTAGGTTTAAGAGACCAAGCTATTTTGGAACTGCTTTATGCTACAGGTTGTCGTGTATCCGAACTTGTAGGCTTGACCTTAGAACGCGTTGATTTAAGTGCACAATATGTTCTCCTTTTAGGTAAGGGGAATAAAGAACGCATTGTTCCTCTTGGCAAGACCTGCTGTAATGCAATTAGAGAATATTATGGTATTCGTGAAAAGTTGATTCAAAAATATAATGTACCAGTACATAATTTTATCTTCGTTAATAATCGTGGAGGAGTATTAACAGATAGAAGTGTACGACGCATCTTAGACAAGTACATTACGGAACTTGCTGTTAATAAAAAAGTAAGCCCTCATACCATCCGCCACACCTTTGCAACGCACCTTTTAGATCACGGTGCTGATTTAAGGGCGGTGCAGGAATTGTTGGGGCATGCGAACTTGTCTACAACTCAAATTTATACTCATGTAACTACGGAAAGAATTACTTCTGCCTATAAGAAGAATCATCCAAGGGCGTGAACCACTGGGAGGAATAGTTCATGAAATTATTAGATAAATCTAGAAAGCTGAACAAGCTTCTTCAACAAAGAGATACCGCTCAATATCAAGAGATTGCTAATCTGATGAGCGATATCATTGAAGCTAACGTATATATTGTTGGTAATAAAGGTGATGTTAAAGCTTATTCCTTGCGTGAAGAATTTGCATGTAAAATTGCTAAGGAAGTTGTTTTAGACAACAGTAATTTCCCTGCTGAATACGTGCAATTCTTGATGGGTATTAAGGAAACCTACGCTAACATTCCTCATCTTAATCCAAATTGTACCTTCCGTGGCAATGAAAAATGTCTGTTTGCTGCTAAAAAGACCACTGTTGTTCCTATTTTTGGCAATGGTGAACGTTTAGGCACATTGATTGTTTCCAAACCAGATAGTGATTTTAATGATGATGATTTGCTTCTTGCTGAATACGCTGCAACCGTTTTGGGAGTACAAATCCTTTATGAACGTGAAGCTCGTATTCAAGAAGAGACTCGTAGAAAATTGATGGTACAAATTGCATTTTCTACTTTGTCTTATTCTGAACTTGAAGCTATTCATAATATTTTGGGTGAAGTCAAAGGCGGTCAAGGTTTACTTGTAGCTTCCAAGATTGCAGATAGAGTAGGCATTACTCGTTCTGTAATTGTAAATGCACTGCGTAAATTTGAAAGCGCTGATTTGATTGAAACCCGTTCTTTAGGTATGAAAGGGACCTTCATTAAAATTAAAAATGAATATCTCTTAGAAGAACTTAATAAACATTAAAAGGAGTGTGTAACACATGGAAAATGCTGTACTTTATGCTGTAGAAAATAATATCGCAACTATTACTTTGAATCGTCCTTCCAGCCTCAACTCTATGAACGATGCTTTGATTGACGGTATTCACGAAGCTTTGGACAAAGTTCAAGCTGATGCTGAAGTAAAATGCGTTGTATTGACCGGTAACGGCAAAGCATTCTGCGCAGGCGGTGACTTGCCTTTCTTGGAAACCATTGATAATGTAGCTGATAAAAAAGCTTTCATCGCTAAAGTAGGCGACGTTGCAAAACGTATTACTACCATTGAAAAACCCTTCATCTGCATGATTAATGGCGTAACTGCAGGCGCAGGCGTAAACCTGATGCTCTCCTGCGACTTGATCTATGCAACTGCTAAAGCTAAATTCGCTCAAAGCTTTGCAAAAGTTGGTTTGATTCCTGACTGTGGCGGCTTGTACTTCTTGCCGAAAGCTTGTGGCGTACATAAAGCTAAAGAATTGATGTTCACTGCTGATTTGATTGACGCTGCAACTGCAGAAAAAATTGGTATGTTGAACCACGTTTGTGAAGAAGAAGAACTGCAAGGCGCAGTTTACGCAATGGCAGCACGCTTGGCAGCAAGCGCTCCGCTTTCCATTGGTTTGATTAAAAAATATTTGAACAACACCGCTTTGACTTTGGATGAAGTTCTGATGATTGAAGAAACCACTCAACCCTTGCTCATGGGTAGTGAAGACTGCAAAGAAGGCATCACTGCATTCAAAGAAAAACGCAACCCGGTATTTACTGGTAAATAAGTAAAACGAAAAGCCAGCTTCCTATATGGAAGCTGGCTTAATTTTTTTATTGTACCTTTTCAACTTGTAAGAATACTTTGTTAATGTACTTGTTGGGGTCATTATGGAGCAGGTGGTTTTCGATGGGGAGTACGTAAACATCACCAACTGCTTGTAATTTGTTAGCTTGTAAAAATTCTTCGATTGCTTTGGAAACAGGCACTGCGTTTTCGTAGAAGGTACCTTTGAAATAAATTTCTACATATAAACCAATAGGCAATGTGTAAATTTCAGAGCATCTTCCGTTTGCACAAGCTTCCTCGTATTTATCTGGAGCGTAGGAGAAAAAGGCGATAGTATTGCGAATAGGCATATGAGCTAAGAAAGTATCGCGGTCAATAATCCAACCTACATTTTTATCAAGAACATTGTTATCCTCAAAGGTTTGCTCTGCGTGACGAGTGAAAATCATAACCCTATCTTTACCGTTATGAGCGTCAGTAGTAGGAGTAGTACACAACTTGCGTTCTTTACGCCAGGTAAGCAGCGGTTGATTAAAAGGCATTTCATTTTCCACGCTGATGTTTGCAGAAAAAGATTGGACAATTTTTAAAATCTCTTGGTTTTCCTTAATAATCTTTTCGCTCTCTTGGCGCTTGCTTTCTAAAATGGAAACAAAGTCTTCTTTGCTACGATTATTTAAATATTGCTTGATAAGGGCAATGCTAATGTTTAAGGCACGCAAACGCAGGATGACTTCTAAATCCATATATTGATGGATGGAGTAATGTCTATAACCATTTTCACTTATAAAGGCAGGAGAGAAGAGTCCCATTCTATCGTAATAGAGAAGGGTCTGTTTAGAAATACCAAAAATATTGGCAAGTTCGCCAGCTGTAAAATAAGATTGCTTTTCTTGTTCGGTCATTGTTTATCCTCGTAGGTTAAGTATATAGTTAGTATATAGTATCATTAAAAAATTTGTACGAAAACAATTATATCATACTTTTTCTGGTAAAGTTATCTATAAAACTGAAAAACTTTTGCTAAATATTTCTCAAAAACATTAAAAGAAAAGTCTTTTAGTCACTTGACTATATAGTAAGTATATACCTTAAGGTTAGAGTAGATTAAAGTGTGATGGACTTAGAGAAGCCATTACACAACTTATGAGGAGTGAAGTGTATGAAAAAGATGAGTAAAGGTATGCTTATGACCGCATTGATTTGTGGTGCAGTATATTTAGGTGGCAGCCCTGTATATGCAAATGAACTGCAAGAGTTCGCATTGGACGAATATGTTGTTACCGCAGCAAGAACTGAAACTAAATTGGTAGATACCCCTGCGAATATTAGTGTGGTAGATGCACAAACCATTGAAGAACGTCATTACCAAGATGTAAGTGAAGTGTTGAAAGATGTACCGGGTGCGAATGTAATTGATAGTGGCCATGGTGCTAGTGAAAAAGTTGTAAAAATTAATGGCGATGAACGGGTATTAGTGTTAGTAGACGGAAGAAGAGTAAGTACTGATATGGGATTAACTAATTCTGCTCGTGCTAACGTTGATATGAATCAATTGCCTGATGTCAATATGATTGAACGTATTGAAGTTTTAAAGGGTGCTGGTAGTTCTCTTTACGGATCTGATGCAGTTGGTGGTGTAGTAAATATCATCACAAAGAAATCTCAAAACAATTATGGTAAAGTTTCCTTGGGATTCGGTTCTAATGATAAGCGTGATATGAGTGCGATGTACTCAATTAAAGAAGGTAGTACTGGATTAATGATTTCTGCTGCAAAAGAGAAACAAGGATATTATAAATTTAAAGATGCACTATCTAGCGAAACTAAACGTTGGAAATATCCTACCGATTTTGAAAATAAGAAAGTTTCTTTAAAACTTACAGAAGAACTAAATGAAAATAATAATTTGGAAATTGGTTATGATTACAGTAAATTTGATGGTACAAGTCAATCCATTTCTTATGGTAGTTATTATTCTAATAGACAAGATAAAGAAACACAAAACATCCATGCAAAGTATGATTGGGTAGATGATAAAAACAACAATGGGTATTTGCAAATTTATCATAATGAACTGGAATCTAATAATTTAGGTATCATCAATGAGTATGATCCAACATCTTTAGCAGTAGGTCATATGAAAGAAAAGGTTAATGGTTTTGATTTGCAACAAGAAGTAGCATTAAGTACAGATAATAAGCTTGTTATAGGTACTTCTTACCGTAAATCTGATGTAAAAGCAAGCGGTGATAACAATTATGATGAAAGTATTAATAATTTTGCTTTTTTTGTAAATGATACATGGGAGATTGTACCTTCTTGGACGCTTAATGCCGGTTTAAGATATGATAATCACAGTGAAGCCGGTAACGAGACAACTATGAGTGCTGGTTTAAATAAAAAAATCAATGATAATAGCCACGCATTCATTTCTTGGGGACAAGTTTTTAAAGCACCTTCTACTGATGAGCTTTATTTCTTAGGTGATATGGGGGGAATGTTAACTAAAGGTAATCCCAATCTTAAAGCTGAAACTGGTGAAACTTTGACATTAGGTTATTCTACTAAAATTAATGAGAAAACTGGTTTTGGCGTTCATTACTTTGAAAGTGATTTGGATAATGCAATTGACTGGGTTTGGGATGATGATGGCTCTGATGGTTGGGACCCTACAACTGTTGATAATATAGATAGACAAAAGAAACGCGGTTTAGAATTAACGTTAGAACATAAAATTAATGAGAATTTTGATTTAAACGCATCCTACACTTATATTAGAGTTGAGAATAGTGATGACGGTGCAGGATTTGTAAGAGATATTAATCAACATCCCAATACCTATAGAATGGGAATACGTTATCACAAAGGTAAATGGAATGCCAATGCTTGGTTAAGATATGGTACTGGATGCGATACTACAACTAAAGATTCTTGGGGAACCATTTATGGAAAATATATTGATGATAAATATTTGACAGTAGATTTGGCACTGTCTTATCAAGCAACTGATGATTTAAGTATTTACGCTAAAGGTTATAATATCTTTAATGAAGTATATGCTGAATTCGCCGGCACCACTAACGGTACTTACGATTACCCCGCACAATCCAGACGCTTCATCGTTGGTGCTGAATACAAATTCTAATCAAGTTCATAATCTAACTGAATCTTTGTGTTGAACTACTTAGTGTTTACAATTTTAAAGTAAAATAAAGAAGCGAAGCGTTTGCTTCGCTTCTTTGTTACACAGGGGTATAGTTACTATATCTTTTCAGAGGTAATTGTTTGTGGTAAAATGCAGGCAAATAATTTGGAGAATGACTTATGAAAACTAAATGGTTTATTATTTTAGCAACGTTGCTTTCTATTTTTGGATGCAGTTGTTGTTTGGCAAGCAATATTACAAGAATGAAAGGTAATAATATTATGAAGATTGCTTTGTGTCATTTAGAAGTTAGTTGCGGACCGCAAGAAAAGAACCTTGAAAAGATAGAACGTGCAGTAAGAATAGCTGGTGAGCATGGTGCAAGGCTTGTTGCTACGCCCGAAACTGCAGTGCAAGGCTACTACTTCCACCGTATAGATGAAACTCGTCAATTAGAAGTGCAGCCTGCCAATTATTTAGATAGCTTGCGTAAAACCGTTAAAAAACAAAATCTATACTTATTACTTGGTTGTGGTGAGTATGTAGAAGAAACAGGCTTGCATCATAACTCTTGCTTCGTCTTTGCTCCAGATGGTAGTTTGCAAAGTAGACATCGTAAGATTTACGGCGAGAAGCTTGGTTCTGAAAAGTGGGCGAGCCCTGGTGATAGAATGAGCACCACGAACTGTGATGGTGTAAATGTAGGCGTTCTTGTTTGTGCAGATTCTTGGTTTGACGAAAGACCTTTAGCTTTAAAAGAACAAGGTGCAGATATTTTAATTGACATTGCTGCTTGGCCTGAAACTCCTGAAACAGGAAATCCCTTACCATCTTGGAAGAAGGTTACGAAGATTACAGGACTTCCCTTTGTGCTTTGCAACCAAACAGGTAAAACTAAATGGATGGATATGTCAATCGGGGAGAGTGTAGTAATTCAAGACGAAGTTGTAAAATGCATTTACAGTGGTGAAGAAGCAGTACTTTTACTTGAATTTGATACTGTTTCTAAAAAAATTATCTCTGAAAAATTTGAGGTAGTGAAGTTATAAAGCCAGTTTTTTTAATAAAAAACAACAAGTAGAAATTAAAAGCATCTTTAAGATAATTTTTTGTCGAAAAGATGCTTTTTTCTTCATAAAATTGTCACAAATCATTTCTCAAAAACACCATTCTTTGGTACAATACTATAAATGGACTTTTAATTTAGGAATTAAATCTATTAGTCATTTCCACGGACGGCAAGGAGGTAATCTCTTATGATTTATAATTATTATCCCGGCTGCACCTTATCTACAAAAGCAAAGGAACTTGATGTTGCTGCACGTAAATGTGCAGAAGCTTTAGGATTTCCTTTGGTAGAAATTCCTGAATGGCAATGTTGTGGCGCTGTGTATCCCATGGCGGCAGATGCTATTGCAGAAAGATTAAGTGCAGTGCGTGCGTTAGTAGCAGCAAGGGAAAATGGTGGAGTTCTTGTTACTTTATGCAGTGCTTGTCATCACGTAATTAAACGCGTTAATCACGATATGGCACATAACAAAGATATCCAACAAAAAGTTAATAACTATTTGGGTTTAGACGTTCCCTATACTGGCGAAACCAAAGTGCTTCATTATTTGGAAGTGCTGCGCGACGTAGTAGGCTTCGACAATTTAAAAGCTAAAGTTACTAATTCTTTGAAAGGTCGCAAGATTGCTGCTTACTATGGTTGTTTATTGCTTCGACCGGGACAAGTGATGTCCTTTGATGATGTAGAACGTCCAGTTATTTTAGAAGACTTCATTAAAGCACTTGGTGCTGAGCCTGTAATTTATGATATGCGTAATGAATGTTGCGCAGGTTATATGGCTGTAACTGATAAATCTATCTGTCAACAAATGGTTGGCGAAATTCAAGGCAGTGCTACAAACGCAGGTGCTGGTGAATTTATTACTGCTTGCCCTCTGTGTGCTTATAACCTTGTAGCAAACGCAGGTAATGATAAACTTCCTGTAAGCTACTTTACCGAAGTATTAGCAGAAGCTTTGGGTTTAAACGAAGGAGGTGCTGATTGATGGTTATCTCTGAAAAAGAAAAAGCAGAAATGTTACTTCAATTGGCAGGTACTAACGTAACCCATTGCATTCAATGCGGTCGTTGCAGTGCAAATTGTCCTATGGCTTGGAAAATGGACTTGATGCCTCACCGTATGGTTTATGAACTCCTTAACGGCAATGCTGATGCTTTGTTAAATGCAAATTCTGCGTGGCAATGCATGTCCTGCTTTAGCTGTGCTGAGCGTTGTCCTAAAGGTGTAAGCCCTGCGTCCATTATGGAAGCAGTACGCTTAACTGCTATTCGTGCTCAAGGTGGTAACAAGCTGAACCCCACTGAGCTTGAAAATTATGATGAAAATATGCCGCAACAAGCACTTGTGGCTGCTTTTAGAAAATATAACAAGTAGGAGGGAATCACGTGCAAAAAATTGGTGTATTTGTTTGCTGGTGCGGTAGTAATATTGCCGGCACTGTTGACGTGGCTGCAGTTGTGGAAGCTGTAAAGCAAATTCCCGACGTTGCCTACGCTGTTGATTATAAGTATATGTGCTCCGAAGAAGGCCAAAAGCTGATTAAAAATGCTGTTGCTGAATACGGCTTGGATAGATTAGTTGTTTGTTCCTGCTCTCCGCGAATGCATGAAGCTACTTTCAGAAAATGTGCTGAAAGTATTGGCATTAACCCTTATATGGTAGAAATCGCTAATATCCGTGAGCAATGCTCTTGGGTATTAAAAGATAAAGCCATCGCTACTGAAAAAGCTATTCAATTAACTAAGGCTGCCATTGCTAAGGTTCGTTTTAACGACCCGTTACATCCTGGTCAAAGCCAAGTTGTAAAACGTGCATTGGTAATTGGTGGTGGTATTGCAGGTATCCAAACTGCATTGGATATTGCTGAAGCTGGCTATAAAGTTGATATTTTAGAAAAAGAACCTACCATTGGCGGTAAGATGGCACAAATCGACAAAACCTTCCCGACTTTGGACTGCTCTGCCTGCATCTTGACTCCTAAAATGGTAGATGCTGCTTGCCACGAAAATATTACCATTCACACTTACAGTGAACTAGAAGCAGTAAGCGGTTACGTTGGTAATTTTGATGTTACCATTCGTAAAAAAGCTCGTAGCGTTAAAGCTGATATCTGTAGTGGCTGTGGCATTTGTACTGAAAAATGTCCTGCTCGCAAAACTCCCAGTGAATTTGATGAAGGCCTGCGTAATAGGGGAGCAATCTACATTCCCTTTGCACAAGCTATTCCTAAAGTTCCTGTAATTGATCGTGAAAACTGCTTGAAGTTTAAAACTGGCAAATGTGGCGTTTGCTCCATCGTTTGTCCTAACGGTGCAATCGATTACACCCAAGAAGATGAACTCTTAACCGAAAAGTATGGTGCAATCGTTCTTGCTACTGGTTTTGAATTGATTGACTTAGATAAATATGGTGAACTTGGTTACGGTCGCAGCAAAAACGTTATTACTTCTATGCAATTGGAACGTTTAACTAATGCTGCTGGTCCTACTGAAGGTCATCTTGTTTGCCCTGAAACCGGTAAAGAACCTAAGAGCGTAGTAATCGTATCCTGTGTAGGTAGCCGTGATACTACTGAACGTGGTAAAACCTACTGCTCTAAAGTTTGCTGCATGTACAACGCTAAACACGCAATGTACATTCGCGAAAAATATCCTAATGTAGACGTTACTGTATTCTACATAGATGTACGTACTCCGGGCAAAGGCTTTGACGAATTCCAACGCAGAGCTGTAGAAGAATACGGTGTACATTATGTACGTGGCCAAGTTGGTAAAGTACTGGCAGATAAAGACGGTAATTTGACTGTTTTCGCCAGCGATTTGAACAGTGGTAAGCATTTGATGCTTAACCCTGACTTGGTAGTTCTTGCTTGTGCTGTGAAGCCTGCTGAAGATGCTCGCAAGCTTGCTTCAATGCTTACTGCAAGTATTGATACCAACGACTTCTATGTTGAAGCTCATCCTAAACTGCGTCCTGTGGAAAGTCCTACTGCCGGCATTTTCCTTTCCGGTATGTGCCAAGGTCCTAAGGATATTCCTGAAACCGTTTCCCAAGCTGGTGCTGCTGCAGCTAAAGTTATTGGCCTTTTAGCTAAAGATAAGCTGATGACCAATCCCTGCACTGCAAAATGCAATGAACGTATTTGCAGCGGTTGCTTGACTTGTACCAACGTATGTCCTTATGGCGCAATTAGTGGCGTAGAAAAAGAAGTTATTACTTTGAATGGCACTCGTGAAAAACGAGTTGTTGCTGTTGTAAATGAAGCTTTGTGCCAAGGCTGTGGTGCTTGCACCGTAGCTTGTCCTTCTGCAAGTATGGATTTACAAGGCTTTACCAATAAACAAATTTTGGCAGAGGTGGATGCATTATGTTAAAAGACACTGCTAAATTTGAACCGAAGATTGTTGCTTTCTGCTGTAACTGGTGCAGCTACGCAGGAGCTGATGGGGCAGGTACCGCTCGTAAGAACTATCCTGCTAACGTAAAGATTATTAAAGTTCCCTGTTCTTGCAGGGTAAATCCTATGTTTATTTTGCGTGCTTTCCAACGCGGTGCTGACGGTGTTATCCTTTGTGGCTGTCATCCCGGTGATTGCCACTATAGCACTGGTAACTATTACACTCGTCGTAGAATGGCGCTTTTAATGAGCATGTTGAACTTTATGGGCGTTGCAGAAAACCGTTTCCGCGTGGAATGGGTATCTGCTGCTGAAGGTGCAAAATTTGCTGACGTTATGAATGATTTTGTAGCACAAATTACTGCACTGGGAGAAAATGTGAAGTTGAGGGATTTACGATGCAAAAAATAGCAGAACTTATGCAAGCTAAAGCAATTGAGCTTTTACAAAGCGGCAAAGCAGAAAAAGTTCTTGCTTGGCGTGCAGGTGAATTCTTTTATGATAATGCTCCTGCTGCTTTTGAAAGCGTAGAAGCTTGCAAAGAAATTGTTTACAACGAGTTTTGCCCTGCTAATTTGGCAAAATACTTGATTGAAACTACTAAACAACAAAAGAAAACTGTAGTATTCTTGAAACCTTGTGATACTTACGGCGTAAACCAACTTTTAAAAGATAACCGCATTAAACGCGAATACTTCTATGCAGTTGGTACTCCTTGCAGTGGTATGCTTGATGAAAAGAAAATCAAAGCATTGGGTGCTAAAGGCATTACCAAAGTTTCCTGCGAAGGCGATAAAGTTATCGTAGAAACTGTTTACGGTACCAAAGAATATGCTAAAGCTGACGTACTCTTGAACAAATGCATTATGTGCAAGGGTAACGAATATAAAATTGCTGATGAAGAATTGGGCGAAAAATTAGAAGTTCCCAAATTCGACGGCGATAAATTCGCAGCAGTAAAAGCTATTGAAGCAATGAGTGCAGAAGAACGCTTTGCTTTCTGGCAAGAAGAACTTAGCAAATGTATTCGTTGCAATGCTTGCCGCGATATTTGCCCAGCTTGCAGCTGTGAACAATGTATCTTTGATAACCAAGAAGCTCCTGTTGCAGGTAAGGCTGCAGCTGACGATGTGGAAGAACAACTCTTCCATCTTATTAGAGCTTATCACGTAGCAGGTCGTTGTGTTGGCTGTGGTGAATGTGCTCGCGTTTGTCCCCAAGGCGTAAAACTTGGCTTGCTCAACATGAAGTTCATGAAAGATATCAACGAATTCTATGGTACTTTCCAAGCTGGGGAAGATGCAACATCTCCTTCACCTTTGGTAAGTTATAAAGATAGTGATCCTGAAGCTGATGAAGCAGTTCAAAGGAGGGGTTAAGATGTTAAAAATCAATATAGACAATCTGCCCAAACTCTTGGCTGCACTTAATGAAGTAGGGGAATTACACGTTCCTTGTGAAAATAAAGCAGGTAAAGTAGATTTTACCAAGTGGAATTTAGAAAAAAGACCTCGATTTGACATCACTCTAACTTCAAAATCAGCTAAAGATTTGTTTTTCCCGCAAGTTGAAGACTTGCTGACCTTTAAAACTGAAGGTAAAAACCTTTCTATTGAACAAATTATGCCTTCTGATAAGCAAGTTATTTTGATGGGCGTTCGTGCTTGCGACATTCGTAGCTTTGAATTATTAGATAAAGTATTTTTAAAAGACCCTGTAGATTCTTACTACAAAGCTCGTCGTGAAAATACTTTGATTATTGGTATGGCTTGCTCTGAACCGGAAGAAACCTGCTTCTGCAGTAGCTTCGGTATTGACGCAACCAATCCTAATGGCGACGTAACCACTTGGATTGTAGGCGAGACTTTATATTGGCAACCTGTTAGTGAAAAAGGTGTAGCTTTAACTGAAAAAGTAGCAAACCTTTTTGAAGAAGCAGACGATGTTCAAGTTAAAGAGCAACAAGCTGTAACTAAAGAAGTGCTTGCAAAAATGCCTTTAGCTAATTTCAAGGTAGCAGATAAAATTACTGAAAGTGAACTTAAAACTTTTAATAGTAAAGTTTGGGAAGAAGCATCTGCAGGCTGCTTGTCTTGCTGCACTTGCACTTATGTTTGTCCTACCTGCCATTGCTACGATATTCGTGATTATGCAGTTAGCGAAAACCATACTGAACGTTATCGTTGCTGGGATAGCTGCATGGCAAATGACTTTACTAAAATGGCTCACGGTAATCCTCGTAAAACCAAAGTGGAACGCTTCCGTCAAAGATATATGCATAAGCTGGTTTACTTCCCCAATAATAATGAAGGTGACTTTGCTTGCGTAGGTTGCGGTCGTTGCCTGCAAAAATGTCCTGTAAATATTAACATTGTAAAAGTAGCAAAAGCATTGGAGGTGAGTGAAGATGTGTAATTGTGGCGGCCATGGTCATGGCGATACCTTGATTCCCCAAGTGGGCGTAATTACTGACATCTGCACTGAAACTGCCGATGTAAAAACTTTTAGAGTAGAAAAGATTGGTGGCGGCAAATTGTTCGAGCACATGCCCGGTCAATGTGCAATCCTTTCCGTTCCTGGTAAAGGCGAAGCAATTTTTTCCATCACTTCTTCTCCGACCAATGAAAAATATATGGAATTCAGTATCAAACGTTGTGGTTCTATTACTGATTTCCTCCATTTTGAAGTAGAAGTTGGTCAACAAATTGCAGTGCGTGGTCCTTACGGTAACCATTTCCCTGTGGAAGATGCTTTGAAAGGTAAAGACATTCTCTTTATCGCAGGTGGCATTGGTCTTGCTCCCATGCGCAGCGTAATCAACTATATGCTTGATAAACGTGCTGATTACGGTAGCATTGATATCGTTTATGGTGCTCGCAGTGTTGAAGACTTTGTTCGCTACAATGAACTGAGCGAAGTTTGGCCTGCTCAACCTGATACTCGCGTTCACTTAACTATTGATAGACCTCAAGAAAACTGGCAAGGCAATGTTGGTTTTGTTCCTGCTTTCTTGAAAGATTTAGAGTTCACTCCTGACAAAACTGTTTTATTGTGTGGCCCGCCGATTATGATTAAACTCTGTTTAGCAGCTTTAATTGAAATGGGCTTTAGCAAAGAACAAGTTTATACCACATTGGAATTGAAGATGAAATGTGGTGTAGGTAAGTGTGGACGTTGTAATATTGGTGGCAAGTACGTTTGCAAGGATGGTCCGGTATTTACTTGTGACCAACTCGACGAAATGCCTGATGAGTATTAAAATTTGCGATAATTGCTTTATACTACGTTGGTGAAAAATTTGCTCCCTCAATATACTTTAGTATTATTTCAGTCGCAAATTGTTTCATCCGCCTTGTCTAAAGACAATTCTTACAAATTTTTAAAGGAGATTGTATAAATGGAACAAATGGTAACTGTATATTTGCTCGGTAAAGAATATTCCGTACCTGCAACTTTGACCATTATGGACGCTATGGAATACGCTGGCTTTAAGCTGGTGCGTGGCTGTGGCTGCCGTAGCGGTTTCTGTGGTGCATGTGCGGTAATCTATAGAATCAAAGGCTCTACTGAATTGAAGGTTGTGCTTTCCTGCCAAACTAAGGTAGAAGAGGGTATGTGCGTTGGTAAAATCGATTCCTTCCCTGTAAATAAACGCACCTTCAATATCGAAGAAATTAAAGCTTCCGACAATATTGTTGGTCAGCTTTATCCGGAAATCTTTAGCTGCATTGGCTGCAACGCTTGCACTAAAGGTTGTCCCCAAGGTTTGAGCGTTATGCAATACATTGCTTATGCTCAACGCGGTGAATATGAAAAAGCAGCTCACGCTTCCTTTGACTGCGTAAGCTGCAATATCTGCGCATCCCGTTGTCCTGCACAAATCAGCCATAGCGCAGTTGGTTTGCTTTGCCGTCGCTTGACTGGTAAATATATCCAACCTAAATGTGAACACTTGGCAGATCGCGTTGCTGAAATTGAAAACGGTGACTACGTTAAAATTCTTGAAAAACTTAAAAACACTCCCCTTGATGAACTCAAGGATATGTATAACAAACGCGAGATTGAAAAGTAAGGAGGGTAAGTTATGAGCGCATTTACTGAAGATATGTTAAAATCCATGGCTAATGTAGAACGTACTCGTACAGCCCGCCTGAACAGTACTGTGGAACGCTTTAGTGCAGAAGAAAAAGAAGCTCTGCTCCAAGCATTCCATCCTGACTACAGCACCAAAGGCTTTAAAGTTTTGGAAGTTGGCCCCAATAAAGGCGAAAAAGCTCCTGTTGAATTAGCACAACTTTTAGAAGGCAAAAGCCGTTTAGAAGGTGTTAATGTAGATTTGAATCGCGTTGACTATGATGTAGATGTTTTGGTAATTGGTGGGGGCGGTGCAGGTGCTGCTGCTGCTATTGAAGCTAAACGTGCTGGCGCAAATGTTCTCGTTGTAACTAAATTGCGTATGGGCGATGCTAACACCATGATGGCAGAAGGCGGCATCCAAGGTGCTGATAAAGCTAACGATTCCCCAGCTATCCATTACCTTGACGCTCTTGGTGGCGGTCACTACAAAAACATCCCTGAACTGTTAGAAAAACTCGTAACT